>CAMYZH010000017.1 GCA_947303785.1 uncultured Clostridium sp. | reverse complement strand
TATCAATCATTTCAATTGGATTTTCAAAGGAAATTTTTTCTATTGATTTCTCAAATTTTTTATTATAAAATTTTTCTAAGAATTCTAAAAGTTCTTGCTCATTTAAAGAATATAAGTTGAGTGTTGGTATCTGCATTGTACAATGCCTCCTTACTTAGTTATATATCTGTAGTATTTGCAAATTTTACAAGAAAAATTAAAAAAATACAAAAAAAGGTTGCATTTAAAATATTTTATGTGTTATAATAATTACGTAATAATTTGAAACGAGGAGTAGATATAATATGAAGAAAATAAGTGTATTAAAAGTATTAACAGTTTTATTAATGGCTGTGTTGGTAGTTGGAGTTGCAGAATCAACATTTGCAGCAACACCTACAATCCAGGTACAATCAATTGAAAATTCTGGTGGTAATTCATCAAATAATGTAGTAAATAATGTTCGAAATGAACCAGTAAATAATATTCCAGTAAATAACACACCAGCTCCTGTAAATAATACACCAGCTCCTGTAAGCAATAAAGTTTTACCAGATGCAGGTGCAAAATCAACAGCAGGAATAGTTGTTTTAATAGCTTTAACTTCAATATCTGCTATTTATACATATATAAAAGTTAAAGAATATAATATTTAATTTTAAAGATTATTTAAACACTAACAGTAGAAATATTGTTAGTGTTTTTTCTTGTTTTATTATTACAATTTAGTTACATATGTTGAAAAAATAGGTTACATGAAATATAATAACTACATATGAATTAATTGAAAATGAAAGGAAAGAGTAATAAACATGGCAACTTTTGCAGAATATATTTTAAATGAACAAGATTTTATAAAAAAAATAGATATAGTTACTTATTTAAAGAAAAAACAAAATATTTTTTTTAATACTCCTGTTATTATGAAATCAGAAATTGCAAGAGAGTTTATAGATTTAATGGAACTAGATGTTGATAGAAGTTTAGTATTAACAGCATGTTTATTATATAATTGCCTAAGAGTTGATGATCCAGAAAAAAATATTCAAAAATCACCAAGAGAATACATAGAATATTTTAATTCATTAGGATTTGACAAAAGATTTTGTAAGATATGTTTAGAACATAATAGGAATAACTTAAAATCTTCAGTAAAAAGAGAAAAAGAAAGCGACATTTTAGAACTTGTAGACCAGTTTGGAGGCTTATTAACACATAGGTCTGATAGGATTGCATATACAGTCCCTGAGGCATTAGAAATTTTAGTTAATGTAAATATGAAGGGAAAAGAAAATGTTTATTTAGACAAATTTGCAGAATTTGTTGATATTATGGAGGGATTAGAAGTATGATGGGATTACTTTCTATGATGCAATTAGATTTAAACTGTGTAGGAAGAAATGATATACCAGAAGCAGTTAGAGAATTATATAATATACATGAAAGAAATGAAAAAGCTTTTGCTAAAAGAAAAAAAGAGCTTCAATATGGAGGAAATTTGTTAGAAGAATTAAAGAAAGCTAGGGCAAAACTTAAATATTTTGAAAGTGCACCTTTGCTTCCAGGATTTAACATGGAAGATCTAGATGATTAATAAATGGCTACATTTATTGTAATGTAGCCATTTTATAATATTAAAATATATTTAAAAAGGAGAAAAAAATGTACGAAATATTTGCAGATTTACATATACATATTGGAAGAAGTGAAAATAATAAACCTATTAAAATTACAGCAGCTAAAAGTTTGAATTTTGCCAATATTGCCAAAGAATGTGTTAATAGAAAAGGAATAAATGTCGCTGGAATAATTGATTGTGCTTCACCATATGTGATTGAAGATATTGAAAACTTTCTAAAAAATGGTGATGCTTATGAAATTGAAGATGGAGGAATAATTTATAAAGATAAAGTTTGTTTATTACTTGGAAGTGAAGTTGAAACTTCAGAAGTAGGCAGAAATGGAAAATGTGGAGCTGCTCATAATGTTTGCTTTTTTCCACATTTAGCAGATATAAAAGCTTTTTCTAATGAAATGAGTCATCATATAAAAAATATTACTTTAAGTACTCAAAGGTCTGATATTTCAGGATATGAGTTAATTGATATTGTTGAAAAATATAATGGAATATTGATTCCGGCTCATGCTTTTACTCCTTTTAAGAGTTACTATGGAAATTGTACAGATAGGTTGAAAGATATATTTAAAGAAAAATATGATAAGATTTTTGCAGTTGAACTAGGTTTAAGTTCTGATACATATTTGGCTGATATGATTTCAGAACTTGAAAATAAAAATTTTGTAACTAATTCAGATGCACACTCTCTTCCAAAAATTGCAAGAGAATATAATAAAATGCTTGTAAATGATATTTCTTTTAAAGAAATAGTTATGGCGCTAAAAGGTGAAAATGGAAGAAAAATTATTTGCACCTATGGACTAGATCCAAAACTTGGAAAATATCATAGAACTTTTTGTGATAATTGTAATCAAGTAATTCAGACAGAAAAGCCTGTTGAAGTTTGTCCATATTGCGGAAGTAAAAAAGTTACTTTTGGTGTTTTTGATAGAATAGAATTAATTAGAGACAAAAAGGAAAGTAAAAGTCCAGAAAACAGGCCACCATATATTTATCAAATTCCTCTATCTTTCGTTCCAGGTGTAGGTGGAAAAACGGTTGAAAAATTATTAGAAGCTTTTGGAACTGAAATGACTATATTACATAAATTATCTTATGATGATGTTGAGGCTGTTTGTGGCGCTAAAGTTGCAGATGCAATTGTTAAGGCAAGAGAAGGAAAAATGACAATTAGCTCTGGAGGTGGAGGAGTTTATGGAAAGGTTACTAAAGAATAGGTTGAAGCTATGAAAATAAAGAAAATTTTATATGCAATTTTGGTTTTGATTTGGATGGTTACAGTTTTTAGTTTTTCTAGTCAAAATGGTGAAGAATCACAATCAACGAGTGATGTTTTTACAAATTGGATTGTAAAAGTTTTTAATATTGATAAAAGAGGTGATTCAGAATATATTAAGGAGACAATTAGTTTTGCAGTTAGAAAAATAGCTCATTTTAGCATATATTTTGTTGGTGGCTTTTGTATTTATGGTTTTTTTAGCACTTTTAGTTTAGATAAAAAACAAATTATAATATATACGATTTTGTTTGGATTTGTATATGCATGTTTTGATGAATTTCATCAAAGTTTTGTCTCTGAACGTTCTGGACAAGTAAGAGATGTTTTTATCGATTCTTTGGGAGTTTGTTTGATTAGTTTAATAATGGGAGAAAAGAAAGATGGAAAATGTAAATAGTAAAAAAGAAAGAATTTTGTTAATGCTATTATTTTTAGCTGTAGTTGTGATTATAACAATGGGAGTACATATTTATAATATTAATGAATCTAAAACTAAAGAATTTAAAGAAAATGCCGTAAAATCTGAAATTAGCGTTGGAACTTTTGTTGCTGATGAAGAAAAAATTGATGATGCAGGAGTAAGTTACAAAAGTTGTGGAGTTACGTTAGATAATAATAATTTATGTTCTATTAATGAAGGGTTTGGAAGTTTTAGATTGGGTACATATTCAATAGATGGTAATAAATTAATATGTACTACTTTGATTAATAGAACTGAAAGCGGTGAGACTGCTTATTTTGAGGCTAATGTTATATACGAATTTGAAATTGTTGATACTAATAAAATTAAGCTGACTAAAATTATTGATAATTCTGGTAAGGCAATTGATTCAATTGGCCTAGAAGAAGGAATGACTTACAGCTTTTCAGAAAATGAAAAAATAGATGTTTTGGTAGATTCTTTTTAATGTAGTTGTATTCTGTAATACATTTATAGAAGTGAGTTATGAGGAGATAAGATAATGATTGATAAGGTAAAAAATGAAGTAATTAATTTATTAGATAAAGATAATTCTGGACACGGAATGGATCATATTAATAGAGTATTAGATTTGTCTTTAAAATTTGCTAAAAAAGAAAATGCAAATGTTGAGGTAGTTGCTCTTATCGCATTACTTCATGATGTAGATGATTATAAGTTATTTGGCATGGAAAATGCAGAGAAACTTACAAATGCAAGAAGAATTATGAATAACTGTAATATTGATGAAAATATTCAAGAACAGGTATGTGATGCAATTAATAATATTGGATATAGTAAAAGACTAAAAGGACACTGTCCTACAACAATAGAGGGAAAAATTGTTTCAGATGCTGATATGTGCGATGCATTAGGAGTAAATGGTATTTTGAGAGCTTATGTATATAGTATAAAAATGGGAGAATCTTTTTTTGATAGAAATATTTTTCCAATTGAAGATATGACTGCAGAACAATATACTCAAAAACGTGATAATACTACTGTATGTCATTTGTTTGAAAAATGTTTAAAACTAAAAGATTTGATGCTAACTGATTCTGGCAGGGAGGAATCTAAAAATAGGCATAAAATTGTTGTAGATTTTTTGTACCATTTGTTTGATGAAGAAAATGCCCCAGAATGGGTTGAGTATTTAGATAATTATCTTAAGAGATTATAAAAAAAGTGGAGCCAATAGGCGGAATCGAACCGCCGACCTACAGGTTACGAATCTGTTGCTCTACCAACTGAGCTATATTGGCAAATAGATAAGATAAAGAATGCTAACTATCAAGAATTATAACATAATAAAAATTAATGTCAAATGTAAAGAATGTATTTACAAACATAAAAATAATTTATAATATAATAATAGTAAAAATATAATTTTTAAACAAAAGATTAGATAGTGAGGTAAAAATGGCTGAAAAAAGGAAATCAATTAGTAATGAACAATTCTTGGAATTAAAAAGTTATTTAGAATGGCTAGAAGAAGAGCATGATATATTTTACTATTTAATAAAGGACATATATGGAGTATCTAAAAGTGAGATGAGTCGATTTACAGATGTGCCAGAAGAATACTTACCAGATGAAAATATAAAAGCATCTGATGTATTAGAAAAATATCCTAGAGAGATACAAGAGGTATTTGAACAAGCGAGAAAAAAAATTAGAAGCCTTGATTATACTATAGATGAATTTTTTGATTTCGTTAACGATTATGGAGAAAATAGTAGCTATTTTTTTGAAGAAGAAGAAAGAATATTGAATGATTATTACACATCTGAAAAAGCAAGAATAATTGGAATGTTAAATAATAGTGATTTGAGTCAAATATTGCCTGAAAGTTTTTATGATTTTAAAGAATTAGAAAATATTAACTTAGAAAATAGCGGTGCAAACCTCGATATGGATAATTTTACAAGTGCCTCTATAAGTGAATCTATTAAAGGCTGTAATCTAATATCATATAATCGCGATAAACATGAAGAAATGCGTAATATTACAATAGAGTTTGGCAGTGATCCTGAATGGGATTTGTGGGAAGGCCAATGGAAAAAATATTTAGATGAATCTCAAAGAATGGAATATTATAAAGGAAGCTTAAAATGTGGTGTTATTCCATTTGATATCGAAATTACAGAGGAAGAACATTCTAATTTGATAGAGATATATCAAGACTTTTTTGATAGGGATGATGTAAATGGTATATTATTGGTAAATTTACTAGGAATAATACCAAAGAAAATTATCAATCAAAATCAATGGTGGAAAGATAAGGCAATAAAAGTGTTTTTAGAAGATGATGAATTTGTGCAATTAAGAGAGATTATTGCATCTTCTATTATTGATAATGATTTATTAAAAAAGTATTTAAAAGACATAATTAGACATTACAAAAAAAATTATGATAATCCACTTGATGGTTATTTATTTTTTTGGAATGATGTGTCAGATGAAGAACGACAAATTGATTTAATAGATAATGTATATGAAGAAATATTATCTAACAAGAGTTATTCAATGTTTGATAGGCCACAAATAGATGCACGTATTTTAGCATATTCTGCAAGCGATAAAGTGAAGGAGAAAGTAGTAGATCAACATAGAGATGAATCAGGGGTAATAAAAGTTAATGAAATATCTCTTAAGGATTATATACGAAATATTGATGATGAAGAATTATTATTAGAAGTTTTAGATAGATATGAAGAAGTATATGGATTTGATATTTTTTATAATCAAATAAGTGAATATTGGATGTGGATTCCTTCAAATATAGCAAATAAACTATTAGAAAGAATTTTAGAACATGGGTTAATAAGGGAAGCAATTGATCCTAAAAAATGTATAGAGAAATCTATGAATAGTTTATCTTTTGAAACATATAATAAATTATTGAAAATACTTGAAAATAATATTTCTAAAGCGCCAACTGATTATATAAAAGGTAAACTAGAGGAGTATAATAAATATTTTAGAGGTGACTTTTTTATTAATTGGATTTCTAGAAGACCTACTGAGGAAATAGAAAATAACAGAAAAACTATTATGACAGGGCTAATTACTAAATATGACTTAAGTGATGTAGAAGGTATTGATGAAAATACTTTAGATAATGTCAAAATTGAACGCATAAAAGAACTTTTACAATTAGCTAACTATAAAGAAAGTGTTTTTTATAAAGGCATTTTAAATAAAGGTAATTTTGAGATAAGTTTAAATTCATTAATAAGAATGAATAATGAAGAATTACAAATGTTAACACTGTTTAGAAGACAATGTATTATTACTAAAGATAATTTTGAAACTATTATAGAAGGACTTCCAAAATTAGGAGAAGAAATTATTAATAGAATTGTGAATAATAATTCTCGATTTATCTTTAAATTTTCAACTTTGATTTTAAAACATTTGACCAAAGATGCAGATAGGGCAGAAGAAAAACTAGAAGAAATAGAAAATATTTTTTTAAAAAGAAATGTTCCAAATTTTATAAAGTTTTATAAGTTTTTTGAATTATTAGAATATGATGAATCAAAGATTGATTTTGAAAATGATTGTTTGTCACCTGCATTACTAAATTCTAAAAGCAAAACATATAGTAAAAGAATTATTTTTTCTGACTTATTTAGAATTGCAATGGATTCAAATAGTAAAACATTAAGAGATTTTATCAAAGGCTTAAAAGAAGGAAATGAAATTTATAAACAAATAATGATTGACGGAATAGAAAAAGATTCTTTAAGTAGAATAGATAAACAAAAGGCTTTAAAATACATAGATATGGTTTATATTTTATATGAACTTTCTGATGCAAAAAAAATAGATGAAAGAGAAGGAAAGAAACTTAGATTAACAGGTAATATAAAAAAAGATTTTGAAATATTAGGAAAGAGATATTCACTTGATGGAAAAATTAGAGATTTACCTGATCGATTGTTAAAACAATTTATTGGACCATATCAACATCTTTTTGACGGAATAGATACTATTGAAAAAATAGAAGAATACATGAATACTGTTGAAAAAGCAAATCATAAAAGAATATATGATGAAGATGAAATATCACTTCAACCAGGAGATATGATTCATGCAAGCAAATTAGATTTTGATATATTACATAGCATTTTAGATGATGGTTTAAGAGCAGGAGAGTTTTTAGGATATGATAGTCATTCTGATGGTACACCTTTAGATACAGATTTTAGTATTATCATGCCAGAAGATGAAGGAAAATCATTAATGTATTTAATAGGCCAATCATCAAGTTCATACTTTGGAGATTTGGTTTTTGTACTAAAAGATAACAAAGATCAAATAGAGTTTTCAAGAAAAAATGAAGATTTAAATTTGGATGTTAGTGAAGGGGGATTTAGTCAAAGAGTTAAAAATAGATGGGAAAAATCAGAAATAAGACATAATGTAAAGTCAAGAATTAGTGGTAAATATGCTGAAAGAAAATTAGAAGCCTTTTCAAGCGATGTCGTAGGCGATCATTATGGTATTAGAACTGGTATGGCTATTGGAAATTATGATGTTGCAGATGATAGTAGTAATACTGTCAATAATAATGGAAATAATAGTGAATACCATAAGAAAGGATTTGCTATAATACTTAGATGTGAATATGATAAAAGAATAGGATATGAACTGGCAATGGCTGGTAAAAATATCCCTGTTTACACTTTTACAAATAGTAAAAGGGTTTTTGGTGACGAAGACTACAAAGCAATTAGAGAGAAAATGAAAGGATTATCATATTATGGGGCTGATGATTTTGTTGTAAGTAATTCTGCTAGAACTGTCCAAGCACGAAAAATAGTTGAAGAAGTGTTTCCAGATGGAAATATTGAAAATTCTGTAAATCAAAGAGTAGCAAGAAGAAAAAGAAGTGCAATAGAAAGAGTAGTGTCAAAAACTTTAAGTGAAAAATTTGGATTAGGTATGGAAAATCATCTTACTGGAAATGTTAAAGAAGGCTTTGTAGAATTTATAGATATAGGCTCAACTGAGAGAGGCACCAATATACCCAATATACAAAATGTATCAACTGCAGAAGATTTTGATTTTGTGCTAAGAGTTGATAAGAGAATAATGAATAATCCAAATGAGTTTTCACTATTGAAAGTTAAATTAGCAGATGTATTAGGAGTAAGGTCAGATGATCCAGAGTGCAAGATAGACTATACTGGAGAAGGTGATTTTAGGTTTAAAAGAGTAAAGATTGAAGGAGAAAGTGAATTATTAGATATTGATGTTACATTTTTACCTAAAGATGAGGAGCTTTATTATACAACAGATATGTGTGTTAAAGATAGACTAGATAGTATAAAGAAAACTGATCCAGAGGGATACAAATATACAATCGCAAATATCATCCTTGCTAAAAGATTTTTGAAAGAAAGAGGGCTATATAAGGGCAAAGACAGTATTGGTGCAACTGAATATGGCGGATTTGGTGGAGTTGGAGTTGAGAATTGGATATTACAAAATGGAGGTTCATTTAAGGATGCTATTGATAGTTTTTTAGAAAATTATGAAGAAGCTAAAAAAGTAACTGATAGTCAAAATCGCATATTTGAAATTGCAACTGAAAATTATCCAATATTAAATTTTGGAGAAAATTATAAAAAGCATGAATATAGGCACAATGACTTTATTTCCGGCTTAACTATTTCAGGATTTTTTAAGTTAGCTGAAGAATTGCAGACTATTAGAGAAGAACTAGAACCTTTGGATATACATTCAGAAAAAAGACCTTTAGTAACTCCAGAAGATGTTGCAAAAGCAGATGTGGAACAAGGATTAACACGTTCTGACTTAGAAAGAGATTATATATTGTTTGAAGTAAGAGAAAATCATAAAAATGTTGGTGATTGCTAAAAATGTAGTGAAATGTACATATGTATTTACAATAATAGGAATGGTTTATAAAATAATAATAGTAAAATAAAGATTCTAAACTAATGATTTAATAGTGAGGTTAAAATGGCTGAAGATAGAAGAGTACTTAGTAATGATGAATTTTTAGAATTAAAAGCTCGCTTAAGATGGAGTGATGAATTAAATAATATATTTTATTGCATTATTAGAGAAATATATGGTTTTTCTAATAATGAATTCAGAAATTTAATTTTGGATAAAGATATTTTTTTTACTGAAGAAGATTTTTTGCCAGAAGAAGGTGTTAGTTATAAAGATATAATAAAAAAATATCCAGAGGAAATACAAAACTTATTTAAAATAATAGAAGAAAAAATAAGAAATCTTAAGATTTCTTTAGAAGATTTATTAACTTATTCTGAAACAGATGAATTTGATGATTTGCTAGAAAAAGAAAATAATCAAATTGAAAAATTTTATGAAGATGAAAGGATGAAAGTTTATCTTATCTTAAACAATAGCGATTTGAGCCAAGTATTGCCTGAGAGTTTCTATTATTTTCCAGAGTTACATTTGATAAATCTAGAAAACAGTGGTGCAAATCTCGATATGGATAATTTTGCTGATGAAACGAAAATATTTGGTCCTGTTAAGGGGTGCAATTTAATATCCTATAATCGTAATGCTCATAAAGGAGAGTTTTATTTTTATGATTTGTACAATAATGATTGGAAAAAGTATTTTGATGATTCTCAAAAATTAGTGTATTATAAAGGGTGTTTAAGATGTGGAGTTGTTCCATATGGAGTTAAGCTCACGATTGAAGAGTGTTCCCAGATGATGGACGAGTATAATTCTTTTTTTAATAAGGATAATATAAGTTCATCTGTATTTCTATCATTAATAGAAAGATTGCCACCAGTGATTGTAAATGAAAATCAATCTTGGATGGAAAGAGTAATTCAAGATTCAATTAAAAAAAATGATATGGACCTATTTATTCAAACTTTGTCTTCGCCCAGTTTAAGTGTTTCATTATTAAAAAAGCATTTAAATAATATAATAGCTTTATATAGAAAAAGATATTATAAAATTGAGGATGCTTATGGAGATTTTTGGGAAGATTTACGAAATGAAGAATTTCAAATTGAATTAATAGATGATATATATGAAGAAATAGTATTAAATGAAAAATATAAAGAAATAGATAAAATGCTTATGCATTATTCAAAGAGTGATAAAGTAAAAGCAAAAATAGTGGATAAACATAGGGATGAATCGGGCAAAATAAAAGCTAGTGAGATTGAATTAAAAGAGTATTTATTTAGAATTCATGATAATGAATTATTGGCAGAGATTTTAGAAAGCTATGAAGAAACTTATGGAGTTGAGAATTTATATACCCAGATAAGTAATTCGCATAGGGATTGGGTTTTTATTCCTTGGCAAATACAGGAAAAGTATTTAAAAAAGTTTTTTGAATATGGATTTAAAGATGGCAACATAGATCCAAGTAATTTAATGTTATTAACTGAAAATTTGACCATAGATGTATATAATGATCTGATATCAATACTTGAAGGTAGAATTCATACAGAATCAAGTGATCCTATAAAAAATAAACTACAAGATAGTTACAAGTACTTAACTGGAAAGTTTTATATTAAATTTTTTGGCAAAAGATTTATTAGTGAAGATATTGAAGATAATAAAAGATCAATAATAAAGGCTTTGATTACTAAATATAACTTAAGCAATATACCAAATATTAATGAACACAGCTTAGAAAATATACCAACAGGTCATCTAAAAGAATTATTAATGATAGCTAATTATAATGAGGATAACAAACTTGATGAAATTTTAATTAAAGAAAACTTTTGGTCAGTTTTAAATAACCTATTATTATTTAGTGAAAAAGATTTGACGACATTGAGATATTTTAGAAAGGAAAAATTACTTAATAAGGCCAATTTTGAAACTATTATGGGTGGAATACCAAAATTTGGGAAAAATATTATAGATAGAGTCTTTAAAAATGGTTCACAGTTTATTTCTCAAAATGGTAATATTATTTTAAAAAGATTATCAACAGATATAAGTAAAGCAGAAGACACATTAGAAGAAATTGAAAATATTTTTTCAAAAAGAAATGTTCCTAATTTTATAAAGTTTTACAAATATTTTGAATTGTTAGGATATGATGAATCAAAGATTAATTTTGAAAGTAATAAATTATCTCCTGTGCTACTGAGTTCTAAAAGTATGTCATATAGTAAAAGAATTATTTTTTCTGACTTATTTAGAATTGCAATCGATTCAAATAGTAAAACATTAAGAGATTTTATTAAGGACTTAAAAGAAGGAAATGAAATATATGAGCTTGTAATGATTAACGGAAAAGATAAGGATTCCTTAAGTGAAACAGATAAACAAAAGGCTTTAAAATTTATAGATATAATTTATAGTTTATATGAAATTTCAGATGCTAAAAAAGTCGACGAAAGAGAGAAAAAAAGCCTTAAATTAACAGGAAGTATTAAAGAAGATTTTGAAATATTAGGGAAAAGATATTCACTAGATGGAAAAATTAGAGATTTACCAAATCGAATTTTAAAACAATTTATTGGACCATATCAACATCTTTTTGATGGAATAGATACAGTTGATAAAATTGAGAAACATATGAAAGCTGTAGAAAAAGCAAATCATAAAAGAAATTACGATCAAGATGTAATATCTTTAAAAGCTGGAGACTTAATTCATGCAAGTTCGTTAGATTTGACTATTTTGCAAAGTATTTTAGAAGATGGTTTAAGAGCAGGAGAGTTTTTGGGATATGATAGTCATTCTGATAACACACCATTAGATACAGATTTTAGTATTGTTCTGCCTGAAGTTGAAGAAAAGTCAGTATGGAATATAATTGATCAATCAAGTAGTAGTATAAATCGGAGATTTGATTATTGCATTATTAGATGTACAGAATGATACATCTATAGAGTTTTCAAAGAAAAGTAAAAATTTGAGATTAGATGTTAGAGAAGGGGAATTTAGTCAAAGAGTAAGCGAAAGAATGAAACCACATGAAATTAGACGTAATAGAAATTCAAGAATTAGTGGTAATTATAGAAAATCTAAATCAGAAGTATTTAAAAGT
Organism: uncultured Clostridium sp.; assembly: GCA_947303785.1. GTDB lineage: Bacteria > Bacillota > Clostridia > TANB77 > CAG-508 > UMGS1994. Next base: position 21,385 of record CAMYZH010000017.1, on the reverse strand, counting down.
TTTTTACGGTGCTGATCATTATTGCATTAGAACAGGTATTGCTATTGGAAATAATGAAATTGATAATGATGAAAATAATGACGAGCAGAAAAAGAAGAAGTTTGCTTTAATACTTAAATGTGATTATGATGTGAGAATAGGATATGTATTAGCGATGGCAGGGAAGAATATTCCTGTTTATACTGCCAAAGATGGTAAAAAGGTTTTTTCTGATAAAGATTATAAAGATATCAGAGAAAAAATGAAAGGTTTATCATATTATGGGGCTGATGATTTTGTTGTAAGTAATTCTGCTAGAACTGTTCAATCACAAAAAATTGTAGATGAAATATTTCCAGATGGAGATATTGAAAATTCTATAAATCAGAGAATGGCAAGAAGAAAAAGAAGTGCAATAGAAAGAGTAGTGTCAAAAACATTAAGTGAAAAATTTGGCTTAGGTATGGAAAATCATCTTACTGGAAATGTTACAGAAGGATTTGCAGAATTTATAAATATTGGTTCAACTGAACGAGGTACGAACTTACTACCTAATAAAGGAGATTTCGATTTTATTCTAAGAGTTGATAAAAGATTAATGGAAGACGAAGATAAGTTTAATGAGTTTAAAGCTGCATTAAAAGATTCTTTAGGTGTACAATCTTCTGAGGAAGATTGTGAGAGAGCGTTTTCTGAAGGAGGAATTCTTAAGTTTAAAAAAGCCAAAATTGATGGAGAAGAAGAATTGCTTGATATAGATGTGACATTTTTGCCTAAAGATGAAGATCTTTATTATACAACAGATATGTGCTTAAAGGATAGATTAGAAAATATAAAGAAAACCGATCCAGAAGGATATAAGTATACAATAGCTAATATTATTCTTGCTAAAAGATTGTTAGAAGAAAGGGGATTATATAAACTAAAAGGCAGTTCTGGTGCAACAGAATATGGCGGATTTGGAGGAGTTGGAATTGAGAACTGGATATTACAAAATGGAGGTTCGTTCAAAGATGCAATTGATAGTTTTTTAGAGAATTATGAAGAAGTGAAAAAAGGAAGTGACTCAAAAGATCAAATATTTCGTATGGCTACTGCTAAATATCCAATATTTGATTTTGGGGAAAACCATAAAAAATATGAATATAGACATGTCAATTTTATTGATGGTCTAACTTTTTCTGGATTTTTCAAATTAGCTGAAGAATTACAGACAATTAGAGAAGAACTGGAACCTTTAGCTATTGATTCGGGGAAAAGGACTTTAGTAACTCCAGAAGATATTGCTAGAAAAGATGTGGAAGAAAGATTTACAACTAGTGAGGTAGGAGAAGTTGATGAATTGTTGACAGAAAAAGATAATACTAAACGTGTTGGAGATGATTAAACATATGAATACTTACATTGTGAAATAAAAACAGAAAGAAGGTTAATTATGATTGAATTTGCTAAAAGGCTTGTAGAGGTTGATGAGGTAATAAAATATTTATCAGTAGAAAATATTCAAAAAATTCCTGAAAATATAAGAATTATGATAAAAAATAAAAAAGATAAAAATTATATATGGAATTTCGATGAATCTAAAAAATTAAATGAGCAAAATCTACCAAGAGATACTATTGCTATTTTATCATATTTAAAGATGAAGTATTTGCTAAATGATGAGCAAAGGGCTTTTATGGATAGAATTCATAGAATTAATGAGCAAAAGATAGAAGAAGAAAAAAGAAATAAATATGATCCTAATAACGTTTTTTATGCGGAAATAAAAGGTGTGCCAAATACAGAACAACTTTATGTTGAAGAGGAATCTTCAGATATGGTTGTTTATAAGGAAAGTATATTTTCAAGAATATATAAGAGAATTGTGGCTACTTTTCATAGAAAAGATTGAATTTGTAGTGCGGAATATGTATTTACAAGCAATCATTCTGCCTCGCCCCACAGAAAAAGAGCTCCAACTTGCCATAGAGGCATTAAAGCTCTATGAGAAGTGGGAAAAGATAGACCATTAATAAAATCTTTACATGAAATAAATGAGGGTATCCTATTTGGGATACCCCCGTTTATTTTTTGAAAATTTGATTTATTCTTGTTTTTATACTTATCATGATTTACAAATTTATATAAACTTAACTAAATAGTTTTCTTGAAAACTACATATTTTTATGATACTATGCAGGTGGAGGATTTATGAAAAAGAAATTTATAACAATTACAATACTATTAATTCTTATTGTAATAGGTGTTTGGATTATAGATAATAATAAGTTTGACAATAAAGTATCTAATAATACTGATTTAAATATAACAAAAGAAGAAACAGAAAAAACGATTCAGACTGAGAAAAAGAACGAAAACTTTGTTGAAACAAAAGAAGAGCATGAAAGGGAATCGAGATTAGACATAGAAACTAAAATTGAGTTAGTAGATGTGGATGGAAATGGTTCAAATTATTATTTTGAATACAATGGGGAAAAATTTACAGCAATATATACATATGATAACTGGAAAATAATTGATTCATATAAAATTAAAAATAGAAAAGATATGGCTAAAATTTGTCAGGCATTATTAGATGAGCATAAGATTCATGGAAAAGATTTTAACTCATATCGAACGGCGGAAGATATGGTATATGAGTGGGTTCAACATAATATAGCATATAAATTTTTTTCTGAAGATAATGAATATAAATTGAGAGTTAAAGATGTTGATTTTGATCCAGAAGATCAAGGAAGAAATATGATTGAGCTTTATAATTCTAAGGGAGTGTCAAATGGGACGGGCTTTTTTGACACTAAATGATATTTTTTTATTAAATTTTATCGATTGCAGTTTTTTAATTAAAAGAGTGTCAAAAAAGCCCGTCCCATTTGACACTCGATACGAAAGAGGAGAAAGTTATGAAAGATAGAGGTGTTCTTCTTCCAGTATTTTCACTTCCAAGTAATTATGGAATTGGAGATTTTGGGTATGAAGCATATGAATTTATTGATATTTTAAGTGAAAATGGAATTAAATATTGGGAAGTATTACCTATTAATGCTTGTGATAAGCTTCCATATTCACCTACAAGTTACTATGCTATTAATGAGGAATATATTTCTTTAGATAAACTTAAGGAATATGGTTTAGTTAAAAGATTAGGAAAAAGAAAAATAAAAGATAGAGTTGTTTATGATAATTATAAAGATAAATATTGCAGAGAAGCTTTTTCTAATTTTAAGCCAAGTCCTGGTTATAGGAAATTTATAAAATGTGATGAAATAAAAGAATATGCTAAATTTATGAGTGACAAAACTGGAGAAGATAAGGAATACTATCTTTTTTTGCAATACATTTTATATAAAGAGTGGATGGAACTTAAAAAATATGCGAACTCAAAAAATGTTGAAATTATAGGAGATATGCCTGTTTATCCTGTTTTTGATTCTGCTGAAACAAAATATCATTCAAAATGTTTTGAAATGAAAAATGGAAAGTTTACTTTTGAAGCTGGAACACCGCCTGATTACTTTAATAATGATGGACAACATTGGGGAGGCCCTGTATATAATGTGGATAATATAAAAAAAGATAATTATCAATATTTAGTCAAAAGATTTAAATATTATTTGAAATTATTTGATAAGGTTAGAGTAGATTATTTTAGAGGATATGATTCATTTTTTAAAATTCCATTTGGGAAATCAGGTAAAGAGGGTTTCTATGTTGATGGTGTAAGTTATGGCTTTTTTGATGAATTATTTAAAGATAAAAGTGTTAATGTAGAGAGTTTAATTATTGAAGACCTTGGGGATATTAGAGAAGAAACTGTTGCTTTGAGGGAACACTATGGTTTTACAAGGCAAAAGATTTTACAATTTACTATAGATTTAAATAATTTATATGATAGGGATAATGAAGCTGAAAATGTTTTAGTTTTTCCTGGAAATCATGACTGCAGTACTATTTACGGTTGGTATAAAATATTAGATGATATTCATAAACAAAAATTAAAAGAATTTTTAAGAAAAAATGAGTGTAATGATATTAATGTAAATCACGGGATTATGCAATACAGCTTGAAGTGTAAATCAAAAATTGCAATCGTTATGGTTCAAGATATATTAGGTTTAGATGATTCGGCTAGAATTAATGTTCCTGGTACTAAAGATGATAAAAACTGGTCATGGAAACTTACTGATTTTAATGACTTGAGGGAAAGAATACACGATTTTACGATTTAAATATATGAAAATAAAGGAGCTTGAGGAAAAGATGCGAATAGGAATAGACATAGATGATACAATTTCAAAAACTAGTGAACAAGTAGATATTTATGCAAAAGAATACATAGAAAGAGTTTTAAATAGAGAATATAAAACAAGTACGATAGATTCATCTAATCCATTGTGGATAAAAGATTATTATGGATGGACCGAAGATGAAGATAAAAAAATTTGGGGACTTATATTATGAAAAAGCTATAAAAAATGTAGAACCAAAAGATGATGCGGTTGATATAATTAATAAATTATATAAGAATAATGAAATTATAATTATTACAGCAAGATGGGAAAAAGGATTTGGAAAAATAAAAAGAATGACTAAAAAATGGCTTCAAAAGAATAATATTCATTATCATAAGTTGTACATAGGACACTTAGATAAAAGAGGAATTGCCCAAAAAAACAATATAGACTTATTTATTGACGATTCTATAAAAAATTGTTATGATATACAAAAATTAGGAATAAAAACATTTATTATGACTTCAAAACAAAATGAAAACTTTGATACAAAAGAAATTATTAGAGTTAACAATTGGAAAGACATATATATAAAAATATAATTATAGGAGGAAAATATGTTTGGAATAATTGAATTAGGAAGTAATAACACAAAAATTCATATATATGACAATAATGAAACAATATATGAGAATAGTACAACAATTGAATTTAAGAAAAATTATGCAGAGGCAAATAAAATTTTAGAAACAGATTTAGAAAAATTATATGATGTAATTGATAAAGCCTCTTTATACACTAAAAATTTACACATATATGGTTGTAGTATTTTTAGAAAATTGTCTGAAGATGAATTAAAAGAGATTAATACCAAGCTAAAAAACAAATACAATTATGAAATAGAAGTAGTTTCTCAGGAAGAAGAAGCGGAATATACAGCACTAGGATGTTATAGTAATCTAGATTATGAAGGAAATATATGTATATTTATTGGTGGTGGAGGTTCAATAGAACTTATTTTCGTTAATAACGGAAAAATTATATCTAAAAATTATTACAATTTTGGAGTGCTTGATATAACTAAAAAATTTGAATCTTTAAAAAATGATATTCCTACATGTACATTTGATGAGGTTCAATCATATATTGATTCATTGATTGATAATATAGAAACAAAGGCAGATGTTCTAATTTTAGCAGGAGGAGATCATATATATTGGTATAATAATGCTAGATTTGAATTAATGGAAAATACTTTATATAAAAGAGAAAATCAACCATATATGATATCAACTGAATTAAGTGATAAATATGATAGGGAAGCATATGTTACATCTTTGGAAAAAATAAGACAAAGAAGTGATAATCCTATCTGGTTTAATGATAGTAGATCAATGAAAGCAATTACAAACTTTGTCTCACATAAAGTTGAAGCCAAGTATATTATTCCAACAAGAATTAATATGGAAGAAGGAATAAAGCAAAAGTTAGTTGAAGATAATTAAAAAAACTGAAGTAATATAATAAGGAGATGAAAAAGATGTCTGTTGAAATCATTTATTTTGTACATGGCACTACAACTGATAATGCTCAGTCTAAATGTAGCGGATGGAAACAAGCAGAATTAAACGAGCTAGGAATACAACAATCTATTGAGCTTGGAAAAAATTATAGTTTTAAATTTGATGCACTATTTACATCTGATTTAATTAGAGCAATTGATTCTGCAAATCTTTCATGGCCCGATTTAGATAAAATTCAGGACAAAAGATTAAGAGAATGTAATTATGGGAAATTTGACGGAGAAGATAAAAAACTTGTTGTTTATGAAGAACATATAGAGGAGCCATTCCCAGATGGTGAATCTCTTAAAGATGTAGAAAAAAGAATTCGAAGTTTTGTTGATTTCTTAAAAGAAAATTATGACGGAAAAACTGTAGGTATAGTTGCACACAGATCTCCACAACTTGCTCTAGAAGTTATAACTAAAGGTATTTCATGGGAAGAAGCAATAGAAAAAGACTGGCGAAAACAAAAAGCATGGCAACCTGGTTGGAAATATATCATAGACTAGGAGGCAAGTAAAAAAATGAATAAAAAAATAGTAATATGTTTTGTTATTTTAATTACAGTGATTATTGGACTATTTGTATATTTTAAAGTTATAAACAAAAATAAAAATAATGAACCATCTAATATTTCATTAAAAAATAGTAATAATTTAATAAAAGATGCAAATAATACCAATAATTCTATAGATAATAATATAGAAGAAAAAGATGAAAATAATATTGAAAATAGGGCAGATGAACAAACTCAAGAAGATAAAACTAAAGAAGCAGATAAGCCAAACTTAAAATCGAGTGATAGTAAAGCTTCAGATGTTACAATAAATGTTGGTGATTATGAAATTAGATGTGGAAGATATTATGGAAAAAATGATGATTCCGATGAGATAGTAATAGAGATTACTGAAGACAATACCATAAAAATGAATAATCAGATTTTACCTTTCTCAATTGGTAATAATAGTTTAATCTGTGACAATGGCATTTCGTTTAAAGTTACAGATAATAATGTTTTAGTATATGAATCAGGTAAGGAAACAATACTTATTTATGATGACTAAAGACATTTTTAATTAATCATAAATATTATAAAAAAAGAAAGTGAGGAGATTTTATGAGAAAAGATTTAGGAATAAAACAAGCAATATTTCCAATGCCTGTTTTAATGATTGCAACTTATAATGAAGATGGAAGTGTGGACTGTATGAACGCTGCTTGGGGAATGATGGGTAGTATGAATACAGTTGCACTAAATTTAACAGAAAGTCATAAAACTGTTAAAAATATTAAACAAAGAAAAGCTTTTACAGTTTCAATTGCAGATAGCGCGCATGTTGCAGAATCAGATTATTTAGGAATAGTTTCTGGAAATAATGTTAAAGATAAATTTGAAAGAAGCGGTTTGACAGCTATAAAATCAAACTTTGTTGATGCACCAATTATAGAAGATTATCCAATTACTATGGAATGTGAATTTATTGAATATCAGGATGAAGAACATGGCTGTGGTGTAATTGGAAAGATTGTTAATGTTTCAGCAGATGAAAGTGTTTTAGATGAAAATGGAAATATCATTATAGAAAAATTAAATGCAATAATGTATGACCCATTTAACTATGGTTATTATAAAGTTGGAGAAAAAGTTGGACAAGCATTTTCTGATGGAAATAAATTAAAATAATTTTTAAAAAAGTGAATACTATAATACTGAAAGGTGGATTATATATGAAAGTATTATTAGTTAATGGTTCTCCTCATAAAGAGAATTGTACTTATACAGCTTTAGCTGAAGTTGCTAAAACTTTAAATGAGGAAGGTATTGAAACAGAGATTTTCTGGATTGAAAATAAGCCAATTGGTGGATGTATTGCTTGCAATAGTTGTAGAAAAAATGGAAAATGCGTTTTTGATGATGTAGTAAATAAATTTGTAGAAAAAGCTAAAGATGTTGATGCATTTGTTTTTGGAACACCTGTACACTATGCAGGGGCATCTCGGAAATTTGACCGCTTTTATGGATAGAGTTTTTTATTCTGCATCTTGCTCGGGTCATTCAGATTATTTTATGTATAAACCTGCAGCAACTGTTATTTCAGCAAGAAGGGCTGGAACTACTGCTACTTATGATCAATTAAATAAATATTTTGGAATTACTCAAATGCCAATTATTTCATCAAGATATTGGAATATGGTTCATGGCTTTACTTCTGAGGATGTAAAAAAAGACGAAGAAGGAATGCAAGTAATGCGTATTTTAGGAAGAAATATGGCTTATTATTTGAAGTGTATTGAAGCTGGAAAGAAAGCTGGTGTAGAGCTTCCAAAACAAGAAAAAACTATTTTGACAAATTTTATTAGATAATATGGGGATATTAAATGAAAAAAGAAACTGAAGAATTAATTGAAAAAATCAAAGTTGAACTTAAAGAAATACTGTCAGAGAGAAGATATAACCACAGTGTAAGTGTTATGAATAAATGTATTGAACTTGCTGAAATTTATAATGTTGATGTTGATGAAGCAGCTCTTGCGGGATTAACACATGACATTGCCAAAGAGATTCCTTATGAAGAATCTTTAAAGATTGCTGAAAATAATAATATTTATTTAGATGATATTGAAAAAAAATATACTTATTTAGTTCATGGAAAAATTGGAGCACATATCGTAAAAGAGAAATATGGTTTTAATGAAAGGATTCAAAATGCTATAAAGTTTCACACAACTACATCTCCAGATATGGATAATTTAGCTAAAATCTTGTTTGTAGCAGATAAAACTGAAGATATTAGAAAAGATGATTTAATAGATGTTGATGAACAAAGACGAGTTGCTAAAGAAAATTTAGATGATGCTATGATTTTGATTATTAATAATACAATAAAAAAATTAATATTTGATGGAAGTCTAATTCATCCAGGAGAAGTATATACAAGAAATTATTTGATTATGAAAAAAAATAATAAATAAGGAGAAAAATATGGATATTTATGATTTTACTGTAAAAAATCGTAAAGGTGAAGATGTAAGTTTAGCAGATTATAAAGGAAAAGTTTTGTTAATTGTTAATACGGCTACAGGTTGTGGATTTACACCACAATATGAGGGATTAGAGAAAATGTATGAAAAATATCATGATAAAGGCTTTGATATTTTAGATTTTCCTTGTAATCAATTTATGAATCAAGCACCAGGAACTGATGAGGAGATTCATGAGTTCTGTACATTAAAATATCATACTACATTTGATCAATTTCAAAAAATTGAGGTTAATGGGGAAAATGAAAGCCCATTATATACTTATTTGAAAGAGCAGCAGGGATTTAAAGGAATAGATGGAATAAAGGGAAAAATGCTTACAGCAGTTATAAAAATGACAGATCCTGATTACAAAAACAATAATAATATTAAATGGAATTTTACTAAATTTTTAGTTGATAGAGATGGAAATGTTGTTGATAGATTTGAATCAACAGTTACACCTGAAAAGATTGAAAAACGAGTTGAAGAATTAATATAACTTTTTATGCAAAATATATGCTATAAATAGAGGAGTAAATAAATGTATGATGTTATAATTATAGGCGGTGGGCCAGCAGGTGTTTCAGCAGGATTATATGCCAAGAGAGCTAATTTGAATGTTCTAATTTTATATTATGGTGAATCAAATTTGGAAAAAGCAACTAGTATAGATAATTACTATGGATTTGTAGATGGAATTGATGGAAAGAAATTATATCAAAGTGGGATCAAACAAGCAGAAAACTTGGGAATTGACGTAAAGAATGAAGAAGTATTGAGTATAGAAAAAGCGGAGAATTTTAGTGTAAAAACTTCTTGTAAGATATATGAGTCAAAGTCTGTAATAATTGCTACAGGAAATAAAAAATTAAGGCCAAATATTAAAGGAATTGAAGAATTTGAAGGAAAAGGAATTAGTTATTGTGCAATTTGTGATGGCTTTTTTTATAGAAACAAAAATGTAGTGGTAATTGGTAATGGAGATTTTGCACTAAGTGAAGCTGAAGAGTTGAAAAGAGTTACAAATAATGTCATGATTTTGACTAATGGAGAAACTATTGAAGATAAAGGTGAATATGAAGTAGATACTAGACCAATAAAAGAAATTCGTGGAGAATTAAAAGTGACCTCTATTGAGTTTGAAGATGGAACCACAAAAGAAATAGATGGAATTTTTATTGCTCTTGGAGAAGCTGGAGGAGCAGATTTTGCTAAAAAATTAGGAGTTATTACTAAAAATGATGAAATAGTTGTAAATGAAAATATGGAAACAAATATTGAAGGATTATATTCTTGTGGAAATGCCAATGGCGGATTACTTCAAGTTTGTAAAGCCGTTTATGAAGGAGCAAAAGCAGGACTAAGTTGTGCAAATTATTGTAAAAAATAAATGAGGAGGATTTTAAAATGAGTGTTTTAAAAATAACAGGAGAAAATTTTGAAAATGAGGTTGTAAATTCTGATAAGCCTGTAATATTAGACTTTTATGCAGATTGGTGTGGCCCTTGCAAAATGATGTCACCAATAATTGATCAAATTGCTGATGAATTAGGTGATAGTGTAAAGGTAGGAAAAGTTAATTCAGATGAAAATATGGATTTAGCTGAAAAATTTGGAATTATGAGCATTCCAACAATTATAATTTTTAAAGGTGGAAATGTAAGCAAAACTTTTATTGGGGTTACACCAAAGTCAGAGATAATAGATGCAATAAAATAAATAGCGGAGTTTTTTATGGAAAGAAAGAAAATTATTATAAAAACTAGTATTCAAGGAATATTGGTTAATTTAGTGTTGGTTATATTTAAGGCAATAGTTGGACTTATTGCAAATTCTATTGTTATTGTTTTAGATGCTGTTAATAATTTAAGTGATGCTATGTCATCAATAATAACGATTATAGGAACTAAACTTGCAAGTAAGGCTCCAGATAAAAAACATCCATATGGGCATGGAAGAATTGAATATTTTGCTTCTGTAATTATTGGAGTTATTGTCTTACTTGCAGGTGTTACAGCTCTTAAAGAATCAATTGAAAAGATTATTAATCCAACTAAAGCTTCATACACAATTGCTTCACTTATTATCATTGGAGTAGCAGTTGTTGTAAAATTTTTCTTTGGAAGATATGTAAAAAAAGTTGGAGAAAGCATTAATTCTGGAAGCTTAGTAGCTTCAGGTTCTGATGCTCTATTTGATGCTGTTTTATCTTTATCAACTTTCATAGCGGCTGTTATTAGCATGATATGGGGAATTAGTATTGAAGGAATACTTGGAGCTATAATTGCTGTAATAATTTTAAAATCAAGTGTTGAAATTTTGAAAGATACAATAGATGAAATGATTGGAACTAGAATTGATGGAGAACTTTCAAAAAAAATAAAAGACTTAGTTAATTCTTTTGATGAAGTTGAAGGTGCATATGATTTGTTACTTCATAATTATGGACCTGATGGAATGATGGGTTCTATACATATTCAAATTCCTGATGATATGACAGCAAAACAGATACATATTTTGACGCGAGATATTGAAATGAAAGTATATAAAGAACTTAATATTCTTTTAACTGTTGGTATATACGCTTCAAATAACAGTGATGAAAATTATTTAGAAATTAGAAAAGACATTAATAAGATTATTGCTAAATATGAAAATATTCTACAAATGCATGGATTTTATGTTGATAGCAAGAAAAGTATGATTATGTTTGACATAGTAATTGGGTTTGAAGAGAAAAAGCCAGAAAGCCTTAGAGATAAAGTAGTAGAGGAGCTAAAGATCCTTCATCCTGAATTTGACTATTATGTAATTATTGACAATGATTTTAGCGATTAGATAAAGAATTGTAATTTTTAAAAAATTGGTGTAATATATATGTTGTATGTGTTTTTGTAATAAAAGGAGCAATAAAAATGAAAAGAAATGATAATTTATTTAACTATTTTAAGGACTTACCAAAGTTTAAATTTAAAAAAATAAAAATGGATAATATAGACAATATTGAAGAACTTAAAGAAGGTTATACTAAAAAAGAGGCTAAAGAAACAAAAAAAGAAAAGCCAAAAAAAGGGGAACATTATCCAGAAACTCATTACGAAACAATTAAAGAAGTTTATTTACATTCAATGAAAGAATTTGCAGATGATGTGTTTATTCTTGATAAAAATAATCCTAAAGATGAAAATTTTATTGAATATACATACAGAAAATTTGGAGATGATGTTGAGGCTCTTGGAACAGCTTTAACTAAGAAATATAATGTTCAAGGAGAAAGAATTGTTATTATTGGAGAAAACCAATATGATTGGTATGTGTCATATATAGCAACTTTAATTGGCGCAGGACTTGCAGTTCCAGTAGATAAAGAGCTTCCAGAAAATGAAATTGAGAATGTTGTAAATAGAGCTAGAGCTACAGTTGTTATTTATTCATCACATTTAAAAGAAAAAATGAAAGCAATTATGGATAAATTACCTACTGTTAAATATTTTGTTCAAATGAAAAATGATGACAAACTAGAAGGAAGAACTGTTGGAATTAAAACTATGATTTCTGAAGGAAGGAAAATGATTGAACAAGGAGATGATTCCTTTTTACAAATTAAAATTAATCCTGATGAATTTAAGGCTTTATTTTTTACTTCTGGAACAACTGCAAATAGCAAGGGAGTTATGGTTAGTAATAGACAACTTGCAAACAACATAAATGCTGTTTCTGCTTATGTTATTATAGATGAAAGTGATAGATTATTTTCAGTATTGCCACTTCATCATACTTATGAATCAAGTATTGGATTTTTATTGCCACTTTCTACTGGCTCATCAATTGCTGTATGTCAAGGATTAAGATATATTTCAGATAATTTAAAAGAAACACATCCAACTGTTATTATTTCTGTTCCATTATTGCTTGAAAGTTTATACAAAAATATTATGAAAAATATTAGAAAAAGTAAAAAAGAGCTTATAGTTTCTTCAATGATGCAGGTTACAAATGTATTAAAAGGTGTTGGAATAGATGTTAAGAAAAAAGTATTTAAAGAAATTTATGAAGGTATTGGTGGAAAATTAAAATATGTTGTTTCTGCAGCTGCTCCTATAGATAAAAAAGTTGGTAAATGGTATTCAGATTTAGGTATTTATTTCTTACAGGGGTATGGATTAACTGAAACATCACCAATAGCTGCTGTTACGCCAGAATATGATACTAGAGTTGGTTCTGCTGGAAAAACTATAATAAATGGAAAAATTAAGGTTGATAATCCAGACGAAAATGGAGAAGGAGAACTTTTAATTTCTACAAATACATTGATGATTGGATATTATGAAGATGATGAAGCTACTGATGAAGTTATTGAATATGATGAAGAAGGTAGAAGATGGTTCCATTCAGGTGACATTGGATATGTAGATAAAGATGATTTTATTTATATAACAGGAAGAATTAAAAATGTTATTGTTACTCAAAATGGAAAAAATATTTTCCCAGAAGAACTTGAACTATTACTTTCTCAAGTGGAAGAAATTGAAGAATGTATGGTTTATGGGAAAGAAGTTGAAGGCGAAAAAGAGCTAATAGTTACATGTCGAGCTATTCCAAATTATGATAAGATTAAAGAACTTTATGGAGAAAAATCTGAAAAAGAGATTTATGATATAATTTGGAGCAAAATAAAAGATGTTAATAAAAAAGTTACATCTTATAAGGCTATAAAAGGCTTAGAAATAAAGGATGGTGAATTTATAAAAACAACAACTAAGAAAATTAAGAGATTTGTTGAAATTAAAGAAGGAAGAATAAAAGAGTTAAATTGAAGGAAATGCTTCTAAAGTTGTGAGCAAAAGCAAGATATAAGTTTATTAGAGACTACAAGAGAAAAGTAGTCTCTAAATTTTTTAAAAAAATACAGAACAAATGTTTACTTTTATAAAAATGGGTGCTATAATAATAACAAATAATTGTTTGGGAGAATAATATGCAAATTGCTAAAAGTAAAGCTTATATAGCAATTGATTTAAAAAGTTTTTATGCATCTGTTGAATGTAAAGAAAGAGGATTAAATCCACTTACTACTAATTTAGTTGTTGCAGATAATACAAGAACTGAAAAAACAATATGTTTGGCTGTAAGCCCATCTTTAAAATCTTATGGAATTCCTGGAAGAGCAAGATTATTTGAAGTAATTCAAAAAGTCAGAGAAATCAACTGTATAAGACGTTCAAAATCACATTATGAATTTATAGGAAAATCTTTTGATGATATAAAGCTTAAAGAAAATCCTAAATTAGAGTTAGATTACATAGTTGCTCCTCCAAGAATGTCATATTACATAAAATATAGTACATTGATTTACAATGTGTATTTAAAATATTTTGCTCCTGAAGATATATATGTATATTCAATTGATGAAGTATTTTGTGATATTACTAATTATTTAAATACATATAAGATGTCTCCAAAAGAACTTGCAACAACTGTTGTTAAAGATGTTTATGAAACTACCGGAATAACTGCTACTTGCGGAATAGGAACAAATCTTTATTTAGCTAAAGTTGCAATGGATATTGTTGCTAAACATGCGGAGCCAGATGAAAATGGAGTAAGAATAGCAATTCTAGATGAAATAACTTATAGAAAATTATTGTGGAATCACAGACCATTAACTGATTTTTGGAGAATTGGAAGAGGATATTGCAGAAAGCTTGAGAAAAGTGGAATTTATACTATGGGAGATGTTGCAAAAGTTTCAATTACTAATGAAGATTTATTATATAAATTATTTGGAATCAATGCTGAGCTTTTAATTGATCATAGTTGGGGCTGGGAGCCATGTACTATTGAAAGTATTAAATCATATAAACCTTTAAATAATAGTTTGAGTTCTGGCCAGGTTTTACATTGTCCATATAATTATGAAAAAACAAAATTAATTGTAAAAGAAATGACTGAACTTTTGTCACTAGATTTAGTTGTAAAAGGTCTAATAACTAGTCAATTAGTATTAACAATAGGATATGATATTGAAAATTTAAATAATCCTGAAATATATCAAAAATATGATGGTGAAATAACTGTAGACCATTATGGTAGAGCTGTTCCTAAACATTCTCATGGCACTATTAATTTAGATTATAAAACATCATCTACGAAAATTTTAATAGAAGCGGTTTGCAAATTATATGAAAAAATAGTAGATAAAAAGCTTTTGATAAGAAGAGTAAATATTACAGCAAATAATGTTATTTCAGAAAATGAAATGACTAAAAATGAACAGATTAATTTATTTACGAATTATGAAGAACTTACTAATCAGCACATAAAAGAACAAAAAGAAAAAGAACTTCAAAAAGCTATGATTAGAATGAAAATGAAATATGGCAAAAATGCAATTTTAAAAGGGATGAATTTGGTTGAAGGAGGAACTACAATTATGAGAAATTGCCAAATTGGTGGTCATAAAAGTTAGGAGGATTGTATATATGGAAAATTATGAAGAATATGAAGATATGATATATATGCCACACTATCAACCTAAAAGACATGCAAGAATGTCTCTTAGAAGTAGGTCTGCACAATTTGCTCCATTTGCAGCATTAACTGGATTTGAAGAAGAAATTGAAAAAACTAGAAAAAGGGCCATAGAAAATGTTGAAGAAAATAATTTTTATGATATAATAAAAAAGTAAATTTAGAATTGGAGATTAAAATATGTTAAACCAATTTTCAAGAACTGAATTATTGATTGGAAAAGAAGGGGTGAACAAACTTGCAAATTCTAGGGTTGCTATATTTGGTATTGGTGGTGTTGGTTCTTTTGTAGTTGAAGGACTAGCTAGAGCAGGAATAGGAAATTTTATATTAATTGATAAAGATGATATAGATTTAACTAATTTAAATAGACAAATTATTGCAACACATAGAACAATTGGAAAGCCAAAAGTGGAGGTTGCAAAAGAAAGAATATTAGATATTAATCCTAATGCAAATGTTGAAATACATAAAGAGTTTTTTATGCCAGATAGTCAGGATTTTGTAGATGGAAGTACTACATATATGATTGATTGCATTGATACAGTTACTGCAAAAATTGAACTAGCAGTTAGAGCTGAAAAACTAAATATTCCAATAATTTCATCAATGGGAACAGGAAATAAGCTAGATCCAACTAGATTTGAAGTTAGTGATATTTATAAAACTAGTGTATGCCCACTTGCAAAGGTTATGAGAAAAGAACTAAAAAATCGAGGAATAAAAAAATTAAAAGTTGTATATTCAAAAGAAGAACCAGTAAAAATAGATGAAACGAAAAATAGTGAACAGAAAAGGCCACCAGCTAGTATTTCATTTGTTCCATCTGTTGCAGGTTTAATTATTGCTGGAGAAGTTATTAAAGATATTGTAGGTATTAGTTAGGAGTATAAAACAGAGTTGAAAAGAAAACTAGATAGATGCATCGAAATTGAAAGAACAATAATAACATCATATAGAAAAAGAATTTGGTCAAAATTCATTAAAGGTATAACTGATTTTGAAATGATTGAAGATGGAGATAAAATAGCTGTTTGCATATCAGGAGGAAAAGATTCTATGCTTATGGCAAAATGTTTCCAAGAGCTGAGAAGACATGGAAAGCAAAATTTTGAAGTGGTTTTTCTATGTATGAATCCTGGATATAACGAGGAAAACAAACAAATGATTTTATCAAATGCAAAGCTTTTGAATGTACCACTTGAAATGTTTGAAACAGATATATTTGATAGAGTTGTTCATATAGAAGAAAATCCTTGTTACCTATGTGCGAGAATGAGAAGAGGGTATTTATATGAAAAAGCTAAAGAATATGGATGTAACAAAATTGCTCTAGGACATCATTTTGATGATGTTATAGAAACAGTGTTAATGGGGATGTTTTACGGAGCACAAATGCAAACAATGATGCCTAAAGTTAAAAGTACTTCTCATCCAGGAATGCAACTTATTAGGCCAATGTATTATGTGAAAGAAGCAGATATTATAAGTTGGAAAGAAAGAAACAATCTTAAGTTTATACAGTGTGCATGTAGGTTTACTGAAAATTGTGAAATTTATAATAATGGAAGTAGTAATTCTAAAAGAGAAGAAATGAAAGAACTTATAAAACATTTAAGAGAAGTTTATTCAAATATAGATATGAATATTTTTCAAAGTGTTCAAAATGTGAACTTAGATACAATTATTTCATATACTAAAGATGGAAGAACACATCATTTTTTAGAAAAATTCAGATAAAGGAGTAAAAAGCTTGTGGAAGAAATATTACGAAAGATGAATTTAGTAAAAAGATATAATGAAACATTTTTGCTTAAAAGAGAACTTGAAGAAAATAAATTGAAAATGAAGCAAATTGAAGAGAATAGCAGAGAAATAATTCGTATGCATTCAGAAGAAACAGAAAAACTCTTTCAAGATTTGAATAATAAAATTAAAGAGTTAGAAGATGAAAACTTAAGCTTAAAGAAAAATGTAGAATTTTATAAAAATACATTAGATAGTTTGCCAAAATTTATAGTTAAATTATTTTCAAAAAAAAGTTTAAAATTGAACCAAGGAGAAAAATAAATGGGAAAACGTAAAAAAAGAAGATATAGTTCTAATGCTAAAGCAAGTAGAAAGCATAAAGGAAAGAGTTATATTGGACCTGCAATTTTGCTTGCTGGTTTAATGACAGGAGCAACAATTGGAGCAAAGTTGGTTGGGCTTCCAACGGCATGGGGTACTTTTACAAATAAAGACAAAGTTAAAATTGCTACTGTTAAAGACAAAGAAGGTGATGATTATGAAGGAGAGGCTCCATTATACAATAATGGAAAGGTGGATTCGTTATTAGATGAAGGAACAATTGTTTTTATAGATGAAAATGTTACAGATAATGATGGAAATATGTATGATGTTATGGGTTATTCTGGTGATGGAGAAAATGTAAAAGGGCTTATGAGTGGTGATTATCTAGAAATAGGTGAAAGTATATCTAGAAAAGAATTAGAACAATATACTAATATTTATGAAATAAGCGGTACAGATAGCGTAAATTTAAGAGAAAAAACTGAATTTGATGATGAAAATATAATTACAACTCTTCCAGGGGGAAAGAGAATACTGGGCGGAAAAAGAATTGTGGCAAATGATAATGAATTCATGTGGGTTCCGGTTTTTGATATAGATGAGAAAGGAAGAAAAATAGAAGGATATATATGTAATGACTATTTAAAGGCAATTAATGAAATAGATATTCCATATCAAGAATCAAGAGTAAGAGAAATGATGGTTAACACTCCGTCAAAGACTTTAAATTTAAGAAGCTCAACTTCTTCTAAAGATGATAAAAACATAATATATAAACTTCCAAATGGAAAAATAGTAAAAACTACTGGACGTGCAGATGAAATAGCGGAAGCAACGAAGTGGACTGAAATTACCTTTACAGATGATGAAGGTCAAGATCATACAGGATTTGTAATGAATAGTTACCTTGAAGAATATGGACTTATACTTAAAAAAGTTGTTACTGGAAAAAAAGATCTAAACTTAAATGTACGTAAAGCTCCTGGACTAGATGCTGAAATAATTGCTGGAATTGAAAATGGTACCAATATAAATGTTTCAAATTTTGATATTGCAAATATGGAGAATGTTGATGGTATAGATTGGGTTAGAGTAAACTTTAATGATGGCTCATATGGATATGTGGCATCTCAATATTTGGTTGATACTTCTAAAGATATTGAAAATTCTGGACTTTTATCGGATGAGGAGATACAAAAGATACTAGACAAAACAAGGGTTAATGAAGATGGAGATGTTGTTGGAATTGATATTTCATGGATGTCGGCAAAAGACTTAGAAAGAATGTTAAAAAATCCTAATATTATACCAAATGAAATGTATAAGACTATTAATGGAAAAGAAGTCAAGTATAATACTTCAGATTTGGCTGGTAAAATTGACTTTGTAATTATAAAAATAGGAGCAAGTGATTATAAAAGTGGTACTTTATATGATAACGGAACGCGATATATTGATCAGGCATTAGTATGTGAAAAACTAGGAATTCCATATGGCTTTTATTATTATTCTACAGCTATAACTGAAGAAGAGGCTGAAAGGGAGGTGCAAGATTGTAAAAAATTATATGAGGCATTTCGAAATAAATGTGAAAATAAATCAACTCCATACTTAATGCTACCACTGTTTTGTGATTTAGAATCTCATCCAGGTAGTAGAGTACTGAATAAAAATCTTTCCAATGTAGCTGCATATTGGATTAAAAGAGCTGATGAAGTTATGGGAATTGAATCTGGATTATATAGTGGAGGAAAAAATATTAGTTATTTGAAAAGTGACGAAGCTGTTAGACTGTTGAAATTGGATGAGATTGAAAAATATTTGGGTTATAGAACTATAACATGGTCTGCTTATAGTAGAAATAGGCATAATGGAAGTTCTTATACAAGTGATGGTGATAATCATTGGAAGAGTATAAGAGAACGAGGTTACGATGCTGATATGGTTCAAACTTGTTTAGGAGTACATACACCTGGAAAAGATGGAGTAAGTGATTGTGATATAAATGTAATAAAAAAATCCAAATATGATAAAATGATTTATTATACAATCAATAAAAGAAGAGAAAGAAAAAAAAGAGATTCTGGTATAAAATATAAAATTTCTCAAGAAGAAATTGAAAATCAGGCAGAAACAACTCTTATAATTGATGATGCAATTAACTGGGTTAAGGAACATTTTGGAGGGAAAGATGAGGATGATGGAGAAAGGTAAAGATAACAGATAACAAGAAAACTACCTAAAAAGTTATTTGAAAATAAAAAAATCAGGAGGAATTATAGTGGGCTTTTTTGATAAATTAAAAAATGGTCTAGGAAAGACCAAGCAAAACTTTAATGAAAAAATAAATAATGTTTTTTCAAATTTTAGAAAAGTTGATGAAGAATTATTAGACGAATTAGAAGAAGCTTTAATTATGTCTGATATTGGAATTGAAACATCAACAAAAATAATTGATAATTTAAGAACAAGAATTAAAAAAGAAAAAATTCAAGATGAAGAAGCTGTTAAAAATGCATTAAGGGAAGAAATGATTAAATTATTAGATGTTGGAACAAATAAACTTAATTTAAGTACTTCACCATCAGTAATTTTAGTTGTAGGAGTTAATGGAGTTGGAAAAACTACTTCAATTGGAAAAATAGCTAATAACTTGAAAAAAAGTGGAAAAAAAGTAGTTATAGCAGCTGCAGACACTTTTAGAGCAGCAGCAGTTGAACAGATTGAAATCTGGGCCAATAGAGCAGATTGTGATTTGGTTAAATGTAAAGAAGGTACTGATCCTGCATCTGTTGTGTTTGATGCAATTAAGGTTGCAAAAGAAAAAAATGCAGATGTATTAATTTGTGATACAGCAGGAAGACTTCACAACAAGAAAAATTTAATGGATGAACTCGGAAAAATAAATAAAGTTATAAATAAAGAATTACCAGAATCTTCAAAAGAAGTATTACTTGTATTAGATGGTACTACTGGACAAAATGCTATTATGCAGGTTAAAGCTTTTAAAGAAACTACTGATATTACAGGAATTGTTCTTACCAAGCTTGATGGAACAGCTAAAGGTGGAGTGGTTATTGGAATTGTTGCAGAAAATAAAATTCCAGTAAAATATATTGGTGTAGGAGAAGGAATTGACGATATGGAAGTTTTCAATTCTGAGGATTTTGTAAAGGCTATTATTTAAACTAGAAAGGTATTTTAAAATGAAAGAAAAAGTAATGAAAGTAATTTCAAGACGAGTAATTGTAACACTTTTCTTAATTATTTATGCTTTAATAATTGTAATATCTACAAGGAGCGAATATTTACAATATAAAGAAATTGGAGAACAATATGTTTCAATTTTTGAAAAAAACATGAAAGCTAAGTATATTGTTTTTGGCGCTAGTTTTTTTGTTTCATATTTTATAATATATTTCTCTAATAAAGGTGTTAGAAAGAGCTTAAAAGAAATTTTTGATAAAGAACAAAAACAAATGCCAAAACTTCCTAATAAATCTATTTCATTTATTGTTAGTGTAATTGTAGGATTTATTGCACAAGGAGTTTTTACTGAAAAATATTTGATGTTTACAAATGTTGCAAAATTTGGAATAACAGATCCAGTTTTTAATATGGATATTTCATTTTATATGTTCCAAATGCCATTTATTAAGGCAATTTTAATTTTCTTAATTATATTTTTAGTACTACTAACTGTATATGTTGCTATTTATTATATTGCTACAATTAATATTTGTTTACAAGGAATTGAAGCTGAAGATTTAAGAAAAAATAAATTATTAAAACATATTTTCATAAACTTATTTTTTATAGCAATATTGATTGCAGGATTAATGGCCTTAAGTTCTCAAGAAATTGTTACTGGTAATTTGCTTACATTAAATGATGATGCTAAAACAGAACTTGTTGGTGCTGGACTTACTGAAGTGAAAATTAAGGTAATTGGATATAGAATTCTTGGAATTGTAATAC
>CAMYZH010000016.1 GCA_947303785.1 uncultured Clostridium sp. | reverse complement strand
TAACAATATTTAAATTCATTTTTTAATTCTCCTTCTTATTATTTGATAATTACTAATTTTACATTTTTTTAGTTGGACTGTCAAATGGGGCTGTCAAATGGGACGGGCTTTTTTGACACAAATTTAAGAATTTTTTCAAAAAACTATTGACAATATTTCAATTCAAGTTGTATAATTAATTTCGTCAGTAAGACATGCAGGTGTGGCGGAACTGGCAGACGCACAGGACTTAAAATCCTGCGGGACCTAAATCCCATATCGGTTCGACTCCGATCACCTGCACCAAAAACAGGTTAGAATATATATTCTAACCTGTTTTTTCTTTAATTTATCTTTATAGTAGAATGTTCAAGTTACTAAAAATCTCCATTTCTTTTTAATCTATCTATAAAACTTTTTTGAGTACTTATAAACTTATCTTTATCTTCTAATACTTCTCTTATATTCTCTAAAAACTTCTCATATTCTGAATCTTTAAAATAAAATTTTGCATATCCATTTTTTCCAAATTTTTTTAATAAAGCATTATAAGATTCTTCAAAAATTTTTTCATCTTGAAAATCTGGATTTTTCTTTTTTCCATAAAAATATGATCTCTTTAAACACTGCTCTACCGATGAATTTCTAGATGCTGAAGACAATATTTTTCCATAAATATTTCTTGGCTCTTTTTCTGCATTTGCCCTTTGATCTTCTATTGCCTCTTTAATAATTGTTCTTTGTTCTTCTGAAAAATAGTTCTTTAAAAAATCATCTTTAAACATTATATCAGCACTTATTAATTCATGATTTTTTTCTTCGTTATTGACTCTGATATCATGATAACTTATAGCAGTGTATAAAATATCATTATCTATTTGTAGATTATTTTCTTCTATTATCCTATCACTTCGTTTAATTACATAATCAATTCTATCTACTCCATCACCTATAAAGTTATCTTTATAAAGTAGATATATATTTTTCTTAATATAATCTTTTAAGCTATTGTTTACAATCATAAAAAATACCTCCTTTAATATTTATAAAATTTTAAATTATTCCTTGTTTGGAATCAATTTTTTCTTTTCATTGTATATTGCTATAAATGTTGAAATAATAGAAACAATATTTGATGTTATTCCAGCAATCGAAAAAATACAGATATTATATGTAAGCCATAGGAAATAACAATAAAATGCACATTTTTTCACTGTAAGCTCATTTCCGTTCCATATAAAATATAAATATATCATCGCTGCAAGAATAGGTAGTATTGAAAACAAGTTTTTATATGTTAATATTCCTGATACTAGGTAAATCGCAAATAATATGATTAATACTATTTTTTTGTTAAACTTCTTATTCTTTTCTTTGACTATTATTATTTCATTTCTAATTAATGCAATCACTTTTGTTATACTTCCACTATATGCCCCTAATAGTGTATAGTGGGCTATATCTAAAATATTTGCAACGGTCATTGTTTGAAATATTTTACTTTTCTTTTTTCTATGATATGCAATTAATGAAAGGATAAATGCTAAGAAACCTGCTACTTGTGAGCCTATATAAAATATATTCATCTTATGTTTTCTCCAATATTTTTTTCCTTTGTTTAATTATATAATATTTCTTATATTTAAATCAAATTTTTTATATAAAGTTTTAAACGCCAAAGCACCGGGGTCTCCAGAGAGTCCCCGGCGCTTTATGGAGTTACTTTACAATGATGCCCACAATGATGCCCACATTCCAAGCAAAAACGAGGAAAGCATCTAATAGTTTGTATTTTTTGGGGCTAATAATGGCATCAGCCATTATTTTGGCCAGAAGGAGAAGACAACTTATGATGTACAGATACGCAAACTCTCCCCCCCTTAAATACATAATTACTGAGGCCATGTATACTAGGAAGGCCACATCTAGTACTACGAATGTTGCAAGGTCAAACTTTCTTTCCTTTTCTTTTTTTTCATTTTCTTCGGTCATATCACTATATTCCCTTTCTTAAAAACATACACGGACATCTGCCCAGTTACCTCTTTTATTGTACCACAATTTTATGTAAATATCAATATTTCTTTCAACACAAAAAAGCAACCTTCTGAAGCAGGCCAAAATTGTAAGATAAATTTTTGGTTTACTTCCATCTCAAGTTGCTTTTAAAATACATATAAAACAAATAAAAGAGTGCCAAATTGCACTCTTTATATTTATTATTCTTCTGCTGATTCTGTTTCAGACTCTGGAGCTTCATAAGCTTCTAAAATAGCCTTTTGAATTTTTTCTCTAGTTTCAGCATTAATAGGATGAGCTATATCTTTGAACTCTCCACTATTTGGGATTTTTCTGCTAGGCATAGCAATAAATAATCCATTTTGTGATTCGATAACTTTAATATCATGAACTGCGAATTCATTATCGAATGTTACAGAAGCAACAGCTTTCATTCTGTTTTCTGAATTAACTTTTCTTAAACGTACATCTGTTATTTGCATTTTTAAGCACTCCTTCCAATGTTTTAAAAATTATACATATATATTTTTATATGTACAATTATTATATTCGCCAAAAAATATTTTTCTCCTTCTTATTTTTACATATTTTTTATATTTTGTATAAAAACCGTCAAACTATTCAGCCCTTGAATTTTTAAGAAAAACATTGTATAATAATTTTGTTTAAAAATCATTCGAAAGGAATGTTAATATATGAAAGTTAAAATAAACAATTTAGACAATTATAAACATTTTCATTTAATTGGTATAGGCGGAGTTAGTATGAGCGCTATTGCAGAAACCTTGCATCAATGGGGATATAAGGTTACAGGCTCAGATTCTACACAAAGTGATTATACTGATAAACTTGTTAAATCAGGCATAAAAGTAACAATTGGCCATGATCTAACTAATTCAAAAAATGCTGATTTAATTATTTTTTCAGCAGCAATTAAAGAAAATGATCCAGAAATGGTTCTTGCAAAACAATTTAATATACCAATTGTAACTCGAGGAGAATTTGTTGGATATTTAACAAGAAGATATAAAGAAAGTATTTGTATTTCTGGAACACATGGTAAAACAACTACAACATCAATGGTTGCCCTTTGTTTTTTAGAAGCAAACCTTGACCCAACAATTCAAGTTGGTGCTATGTTAAAACATATTAATGGTAATTATACTGTTGGTAACAGTGATTACTTTATATTAGAAGCTTGTGAATATATGGAAAACTTTTTACGTTTTTCGCCTAAAGCAGAAATAATTTTAAATATTGATAATGATCATCTAGATTATTTTAAAAACTTTGACAACATTAAAACTGCATTTCAAAATTATGCAAAACTTATACCTGAAGATGGTGTATTAGTTACAAATGCTGATGATGCAAATTGTTTAGGTTTAAAAGAATTTGTAAAAGGAAAATTTATAACATATGGTGTTGAAAACAAAAATGCTAATTATGTAGCCAAAAACATTACACATAATGCTCTTGGATATTCTGAATTTGATGTATTTTGCAATAATAATTTTTATATGCATATTAGATTATCAGTTGCTGGAAGCCATAATATTTCAAATGCTCTTGCATGTATTGCGCTTTGCTCTTATTATGGAATTGGAAAAAATTATATTTATTCAGCATTACTTAAATTCACAGGTGCTAGTCGCCGTATGGAATATGTCGGTTCATATCATGGTGTATCTGTATATGATGACTATGGTCATCACCCTACAGAAATTGTTGCTACTGCTAAAGCTATTGCTGACAAAGATTTCAAAGAATCATGGGTTATTTTCCAGCCTCATACATTTAGTAGGACAAAAACTCTTTTAGATGATTTTGCAAGAAGTCTTTTATCTTTTGACCATATAATAGTAACTGATATTTATGCTGCTAGAGAACAAAACACATATAATATCTCATCTATGGATTTAGTTGAAAAGATTAAAGAATATAGAAAAGATGCAACTTATATTAAAAACTTTGATGAAATTGTTGATTATATTAGATTAAATGCAAAAGCAAATGATTTGGTTTTAACTCTTGGAGCCGGAACAGTTACAAATATCGGATATGAAATAATTAAACCATAGTTTACTTGGTAAAAATGCCTTTCATGTTAAAAATATTTAATATGAAAGGTATTATTTTACCATTTCTTTTATCATAATATCTGCAAAAACTCCATATCCTATTTTGGGCTCAGCTACTAATACATTTGTTAAAGCTCCTATTAATTTATTATTTTGTATAATGGGAGCTCCACTCATACCGCAAACAATTCCACCACTTTTTTGTAATAAATCTTGATCAGTTATTTCCACCTTAAAGCTTTTATTATTATAATTATTTTCATATTCTATATCTGTAATTTCAATTTCATATTCTTTGATTTCTCCTGTTGAAACAGTCGCAAGCATTGTTGCCTTTCCTGGCACTATTTCTTCTCTTAAAGCAACTTCTAATCCAGATTGATATTTATTATACTCTTGAAAATTATCTTCCATTGTTCCATATATACCAAAATCTGTGTTTACTCTAATTTTTCCTATAGTTCTTTCATTTGAAATATTACCTCTTATTTCCCCAGGAAATCCTCTTCTTCCTTTGGTTAGGCTAATAACTTTAGCATTTACAATATCACCCTCTGCAATATCCAAAATCTTACCAGTATCTCCATCTGAAATTCCATGACCTAATGCTGCAAATCTTTTACTATCAGGTTCATAAAAAGTCATTGTTCCTACTCCACTTGCACTATCTCTTACCCATAATCCTAATTTATATTCATTTTCAGCTACTTTTATAGGTTTGATTTTTGTTACATAACTTTGATCATTTCTCAAATATTTTATTTCTATCTCTTCTCCATTAGAATTATTTACAATATCTTGAACCATCTTGGTTGAATCAATTCTTTTACCATTTATTTCTACTATTATATCTCCTTCTCTAATTGAACTATTTTCATAGGCTCTTTCCATGATTCCATTAATATTTTCAATTTCACTAGTACCAATTACTAATACACCATCTGTATATAATTTGATTCCTATCAATCTTCCAGATGGAATAACTTTTAATTTTGGATATGTTGTAACAGATACTTCTTTAACTTTAATATGTCCAAAAAGCATTACATCATAGCTACTTAGTTTCATATTTTGATCTTGCCATGTTTCTCTTACTTGCTTTTGGGACTCTTTAATTTCGATTCCAGCTATAGTTTTTATATCTAATTTTTGACCTTTCAATAAAAAAACTTTACTAGGTATTTGTTCAATATTAGCTACATATATAAAAAAAATTAACAGAAGACTAATTATAAAAAAGTATTTTTTTCTCATTATAAATTCCTCTTTTATATTTTCTCCTGTTATTTATTATCTATTCAAAATAAAATTGCAAGGATTTTTATTTCCTTGCAACTTAAAAATATCTATTTTCTTATCTATTAACATAGTCATTTGTTTTATATAAGTTATTTCTGATTTTGGCTAAATATGTGTAAATTGATTTTTTTCTTCGTGCAAATTCTGCATCTGTAATTATATAATCTCCACCATTTGGAGAGTTTGTATTATTTAAAGGATTTACATACATTTCTCCAGTATCTAAAATCCAATATGGACTAGAGTCAGTTCCAATATTTATAATCAGTGTATTATCAGCTGTTACATAAGATTTATATATTTTACCATTATAAATTTTTATAACAGGTGTATAACTTCCAGAAATTATACATTTGTAACAACTCTCATTTTGGTGATCATATAAATATTTCATTTCTGTTCCAGTAGGTAATTTTGATAATTCCTCGATTCGTTCAGGCTCTACAATTTCATCTCCAATCGTTAAATCATCACCAAACTGTGAAAGTGTAGATGGATTTGCATCAGCAATATTTATATAATTATAATATTTATTTGTAGAACTATCATAAAAACATACAATGTTATTATTATTTACAGCTGCAATCTTGGTATTTATCCTTTTAGCATCATATTTAAAATTAGCACTCTGATCTGCTTCATAAATATCTCCTGATGGAGCAGGAACAGCTAAATCTGCACAATCAAATTTATGATAAGGTTTGTCACTTTTATTCTTACTTCCTATTTCTTGAGTAAAATACATATTTTCTATACTTGCAGATGTGTTATTATTATTACTTTTAACAACAGCATAATTATTAAATATTGTTAGTCCACATGGCATTCCCTGCATAAATGAAACCATACAAACATTATTTAATACACTATCCCAATCTTCACTTTTTAGAACTGGTAACTGGAATCCAGCTCCATTGTTTATCTCATCATTTCCAATTCCATGATTATTATTATAAGTTGATATTGCCAGATTAAGATTGTATTGTATTGAATTTTTAATAACATCATTTTTGTGTTGAACAAATATTGATGTGTCACTTTCGGGATTATTGTCTGCAACATTAGAAATTCTAAAAATAAACCTATCATCATTATCTTTAAATTTTGTATAGTAATTTGAATTTCTTGTATCATCCTGAAGTTCAACTGTATATTCATCACTTACATCACTTAAATTGTTTTGAACCCATTGTGAGAAGAAATAAGCCTTTATATAATATTGTTTTGCGTCATCATCATCTATAATTACATCATCATATTTAACTACTAAATCAGAATATGCACTCTGATTATATAAAAGATTTTGTTTATAATAATTACCTTGATCACCATTTGTTAATTTATAAATCTCAAGTGTATCACTAATAATTTGGTCACCCGTATGTGTTCGAAAACCTGGTTTACCGCTAGCTGCTTTATTTGGATAGTAGTTTTTTCCAAATGCACTATAAAGAGTATCTTCTTGAAATTGATAATAATTAACAAAATTATATGAATCACTATTTGAAATATTAATAGCTAAATATCTAATATTATTCTTAGTTGAATTTTGTTGAGGATCAAAATCTAAATAATTTGATTCTGCAACTCTTTCTAAATCAGTTGTTGTTCCTCCTGGTTTTAAAATATCAGCAGCACTTACAGAATCAGGATTAGGAACAGTCTCACTATCTGCTTTAGCCAATAATTTAATAAATAAATTTCCTGATAAACTTATTTTATTTGGATCAATTAAGTATCCTGATTTTGTAAATTCATCTGTAACAAAATTTCCAGAATCTCGATTATTAGATTTAGTTCCATATAGTGTAACATAATTATCTAAAGAATAACTAGCAATAAAATCGAAATTATTATCTTTGTAATATTGAGCACTATAATATATAAATGGTTTTAACATATAATCAGTTTCATATTGAACCATAGAATCTTCAGAATTAACTGTATACTTATTTGAATCAAAGTTGTTTCTATTAAATGATCCTTCACCAGTTTCTGGGTTTGTAATAATCAAATCACTTATATCAACTTTTTTACCTTTTTTTAGATATATTAACCTATTTCTACTATCTGTTAATCCAACCCCAGTATTTGGATTGGTTGCAATTTTAGGCATATAAGTAGGGCTATATATGTAATAGCCATCATAGGTTGTAAATAGTATTGCTGGTACATATTGTAAAAGATTTGATTTAGATGCACTTGACATACCAAAATTAGTAGCCAAAGTAGTAAAAAATGTATTAACCGAGGCTAATACATAACTTTTTACCGACTCTCCACTAACCTGTTGCGTGTTTAATGAATTCATCTGATACGCAGCAATAGCATCATAGGTTGAATCATTTAATTTAGTTTGATATGTTGTTTCTAACACTAATGTATCAGTTTGAGTTTGTATATAATATGACAATACTATTGATATTGGTAACATGATTAATACAAATATAACCGATATAGTTTCATATTTCATAATTTCCCTTTCTATTAATGGCTTCCATTATTTTGAGAAACACCAGAATGAGAACCTACAAGCTGATAAGTTCCTTTTCCAGAAATTGCATAAAATACACTTCTAAATGATTGTCCGATTGTTATATCAGTATTGGTAGCAGTTGCAGCTAGTATATCTCCTTCTTTCATAGGAAATTTACCACTTGCTCCATAAACTTGTTGTTCTATTGTGTCTGTGTATACTGAATAGTATACATTTTCACCAACTACAGAACTGGTTGTCCATTCACTTTTCTTTCCGACATTATCATCCATTACTTTGACTTCAAGTTCAATATTAAATGTATGACCTAAAGAACCCAATTCTTCTTTATATTCATCTAAATCTGATTGGGTAATTGCTCCAATATTTCTTTCTTTGTCAACAAATTCAACTGTTTTCTTTTGTACAGCTTGTTGAGCTATATCGTCATTACGATCAGCAATTGTCATTAGTGGAAAAGCAAATAATAATGCTCCTGCAAGGCCAATTCCAAGTATTGTACCTAATACGTTTGTGTCACTCATTTTTCTCCTCCTATTTTTATTTAATTTAATAATGTATATGTAATTATTACTTTTGTGCTTGGAGGTATGGTAACCACTTCATCACCATACTCATCTTTTTCAACATGTCCATTAGTGTTGTATTCAATATATGATTCTATAAAAGTATTATTTTTAAATTTTATTAATGTATTATTTTTTGTTGAATATATACTTTTTGTGTCATCTGTATTTAAAGAAGGCATATGTTTACATGGACTTCCAAATACATATGCATTTATTCTTTCAAAATAATACTGTCTAGAATTTTGATTTACCCATGGTGCCCCATATAAATATGCTACTCCATTTATATCTCCATATTTACCTTTTAAATCTTGATAATAGTTTGTAATATATTCTTCTGTTGTACCATAGGTTTCAAAATTATTATGTGCTATTGTTTCTATTTCAGTATCAAATATTTGTAACACATTTTTATCTTTATCTCTAATTATTATAGTTGGATTCTCATCTGATTGAAAATAACGATATAATGTAGGTATTATTGATTCAATTCCTACTTTTCGTGTTTCATTATTGTTCAGTGGATCAACTCTAGTAAAAAAGCTACTTAATTTTAAATTATCTAGCACAGCTTCTGTTGCTGTTTTAGCTTTATTAAACATAAACATGGTTATTGAAAAAGCTAAAACAAACAACAACGCTGCACCAGTCATTTTTAATGCGTCAGCTACATTCTCCATATCGTAGGCTACCTTTCTTTCTAGTCTCCTACTTCAGAATTATTCCTCTGAAGCCTTGGCTGATATGTTTTAATTATTTATCATTAGGTTCCAGATGGAGAAGAAGATGGAGAAGCACTTGTACCTGCTCCAGCTGAAACTTGTCCTATATCAACTGCATAAATAATACCATCTGTCATTTTTTCTTCAACTTTATAGTTTCTACCAGCACTTATTTTTTGTTTTAAATTTCTATATTCTTTTGTAGCTAAATCAATTTTATCTTGCGAATTTTCAGATTTTTTATTTTCATACACATTAGCAGCATTTGTAACAGTCTCTAATGTAGTAGTATCATACCCATCTACGCCATTACCTGTAACATGTATACTGATGAATTTTCCACTTTCATTAACATATTGGTTGTTTTGATTGATTATATCTTCAATCATTTGTTTAACATCTGTACCCTTTTTAGAGTTTCCTAAGTATTTTCTAATCATTGCGTTATACATTTCTTTTTCTTGTTGGCCCATTTGGCTTGCTGCGGTTTGGATTGTACCTTGAGCTGAATTATATATGTACATTCCTATTGCTATAAGCAAAATACAAATTAATATTGCACCTGCTATTAATAATGCTTTTGAAGCGTTTTCCATAAATTTTTCCTCCTTTTTTTCTTTAGAAAATTATTTATTATTTTTTGTTCCCGTATGGGAAATATTAATAACAACTTTATCTTTCAACAAATAAAATAGATTTTATTTGTCCGTTTTTATGATATTTTACATCTTTAATTTCAAATATTAAATCACTAAAAGCATATTCTACATTTTCAGATCCACCCTGTTTGTTTAATATTAATTTTTCCATTTCAATTTTTTGGTCTAATGAATTTAGTTTTAAATATACCTTTATAGAATTAGTATCATTTTCGATATAATTATCTTCATCTGTAAGTTTTACATTATTTCGATTATTTAAATTAATTGCTCTATTAGTTAATGAAACAATTTCATTTATTCTTACAATACTTTTTTGATATTTCAAAAATTCATTGTTAATTTTTTTTATTTCACTTTTCTGTTTTGAATATTCGATATAGTGAACAAATACGATTGAAACAATTGAAATAACTATAACTAATATACAAATAATTATTCTTTTCACGAAATCTCCTTTATTATAATATAAAATTATTATGTTTTCAACAAATTTTAAAAATTTTGATTATATTATATGTGTTTTTTTATATCTTCTAATATATTGTCAATATATACTTGTGATCTAAATGTAACATAATTTACTCTTCCTGCTTCATTATTTTCAACTCTTGTTGCTTTAAATCTAATAATATTATTTACATTTGGGCTTGCATTATTTGCATAATAACATCTTTGAATTAATTCTGTATAAATATTACTATGTTTTTGTAAATTATCTATAACTACTGTTCCATCTGATTTTTCTATTGCAATTTCCAATATAACAGGATCTTGACTTCTTGTAGCATTTTGTGGATCTTCAACAACTCTATTATTAAAATTATAGGCATAATTTGCACATGAAATAACATCGTAAATTGTTGCAGCTTCTTTTTTATCGCCTCTACTGTTTTGGCCATCTGTTAAATATTTTGTAAATTGACCATTAAATTCCATTATTTCTTCTGATCTCATTACCATATCATATGTTTTTGTAACTTGACTTGCTGAGCGAAAGAAATTTATGGCCACACCTATTAACAATATTGCAAGTAATATTCCAGCACCCATTATAAGTGCTTTAGAAGCATTCTCCATATTTTAATCCTTTCTATCTTTTAGGAACAAATTTCAAATAATTAACTCTACCTGAAGCATCATTTCCAACTTTTTCACATTTAAATATTTGCTTTTTAAAATCATCTAATCCAAAATCATCATATTCAGTAATAGCTGTATAAGTTCCCCAAATTTTAGTATCTCTTCTAATTTTTCCTTCGCTTTTTACTGCAATATCTTCTAGAATCTTATATATTTTTCTATCTTGACTAGAATTTTTAGTATCGAGTTTTAAAGAATATGTTCCACTACTTAATAAAAGAGTATTTTTTCTTTGAGGATTTGAAATTGGAGTTGTAAAACCTAAGTTTAAAAATACACTCTGATATGCACTAGAAGCAGGAACAAGCTCACTAATAGCTCCATCATCACCAACGACATCATGCATCAATGTTTTGGTTTCTTTTGTATTAATATTATCTTTTAGTTCTATTTCAATGTTTACTGAATACTCAACTTTTTCATTATATGTTCCATCAGGATTTGCTGTAATTGATTGATTTTGTATTTTATTATTAGATATTGCCAATCCTAAACAAGAAATAACATCAGTTCCATACATCGTAGTTTTATCAAAAGCAAGATATTTTTTATTAAATTCTGATATTTCTTCTGAAACTTCTATATCTTTTTTAGTATTTTCTAAACTACTTATATTTCTAAACAGGAATACTACTAAGCTGAGTAGTAATACTCCGATTAAAACTTCTCCTGCAAGTTTTATAGCATCAGCAGCATTCTCCATACTTTCCCCCTATTTTTACATCATGGTTGTCATATTTGCAAAAGCATCTGTCATACTTAATAAACCAATTACACAAAGTGGAGCAATCAAATATCCTACAAACATTGCAACCATTGGAGCAAATCCAACTACTTTTCCTATTAAAGATTTTCTTGAAATTAATCTTTCATTTGATTCTTTACGTTTTTCTTGGTAATATGCTCTTTCTGTGTCAAGCTCATCAAATGCTTGTCTAATTGGAATTTTCTCAACTGCAGATTGCAGGCTTTCTACAATTCTAATTAATTGTGGGAAGGCTACATCATTTTTTAATTCTTCTAAAGCTTCCCATGGACCACTTTCAAAGTTATTTACACATTTAGATATTGGTTCTCTATATATATTTGAATATCTTTCAAGCCATTCAAGAATCATTTCAACATTAACTCTCTCAATTTTCATAAGCATTAATATAATTGTTTGGAATTGCATTACTTCATTTTCCATTTCCATCTGTCTCATCATTTTTTGGAACATTAAAAGCCAAACTGGGCCATAATATGCAATTGTTCCAACTCCAAATGCAATTAATAATTCAAATGCTTTAAAATATTCATTTTGTATTGTCTTTAAATCCTCATATATCCAATTTGCAGCATCTGCAATTTCTTCATCTGTAGCTGTAGAATAATATTCATCTTTTTGTAAATCTTTTAGAATCATATCTTCTGTTGTACCTTTTTTGGCTTGATATTTTTCTAAGTACTTATTGTGTATCTCAAGCTCTGTACTTGCTTTCTTTTCTTCTTTTGCACTCATCATACCTAAAAGGTCATAATCAGCTCTTGGTTCATTTTTTATAAAGTCAATTGTTAAATTATGTAACTGCCAAAATATGAAAACTGTAACTAAAAATCCTACTAGTGCATATGCACATCTATCAATATAGAGCCATTCCATTTTCAGTTTTGTGGCGGATTCCTTCATCAGTTTAATTTTAAGTCGATACTCTTTTGTTCCTTCTTTAGGAACAATTTTATCTATAAATTTTTTTACTATTTTCTTAGAATATAATTTTTGTTCCCAAGGATTTTGCATATCTCTTCCTGTATCTACACTTCCATTATCTTTTAATTTTCTAACTAAAATATAACATATGAAAGTTACAACTATTAAAAGCATTTGAATAACAAATCCTAATTTTCCATCATAAAACTGTTTTGTAAAAGAAAACATACTTAACGCCCAGTTTTTAATTGGTTCCAAAAATAATATTGGAAGAGCTGCAATCATAGCTAGAGACTGAAATACATAATCTAATTTTTCTCTTTTTAAAATTTCTATTTGCATCTCTTGTGTGATATTGTTTAGATTTTTCAAATAAAGAGATGCACCATCTTTGTCTTTTCTATCTCCAAACTCTTTTGTTAGATATGAGATACCTGCAAATTCTTTTAAGTAGGCATTTGGAGCTATATCATAATATTTTTCAAGTTCCATTTCAGGATCATCTGCAATTAAAATTTCATATATTTTTTCAGCTTGTTTTGATACTTCTAATTCATCATTTTGTGCAACTTCATAAACTGCTTCTTCAACTAAATTAAATTCATGAAATGCATGTCTCATTTCTGAGAACATATTAATTTGTTCTTTTAAAATTTTATTATCAATTTTATCTACTGCACCAGTCATGAATGTTTCTATAAAAAATAATTCAAAAAGTAATAATGTTGCCATTAAAACTATATTTCCTTTAGTTATTAAAATAATAATTATTGTTAAAGGAATAACTATGATTAAAGCTTTAAACATTATTTGCGCAGTTTGCAATCTTGTTAAATATTCATCTTCTAGGTTTATTATTTCAAGCCTTCTTCTTAATTTAAGAATGTATCTTCTTAAAAATGGGATTCTAACTATAAATAAATAAACTTTTTGATAAAATATATCTTTTGAAAAACTTTTAGCCTTTGTACCATCAACTAGTGATGCAACAAACTTTGTATTTTTTTTATTTAAAAACTTGTTTAATATTAAATATGCTACTACAATAACTCCAAATACTGCTAATACGCCTATTATCAATTTTCCTAGCACTGCATTGGACATTTTTCGTTGCACCTCCTAAGTATTTTTATTCTTCATTTCTTTTTACATTTGTGGAACTGGATTTGGTCCGGTTAAATCTCCTGGATTTACTTGTGGTCTTTGTTGTTCTGCACCTTCTTGAGTTTGTTGCTGTGGTCTAGGATTAGACATTCTAGCCTGTGCATTTGCATTTGGCACTCTTTGCGCTTGAGATGCACTCTGAGTTGTTCTTCTTGTTCTTGCAGCTCCTTCTGTAGCTGTTGCACCAATTCTTTGAGGAGTTATACCCCAATTTCTTTGTAAGAATTTATCAAATTCAATTTGATCATTGTCATCCATGTTTTCTCTCATACCTCTGATGTTTTCATCTGAGATAGGATTAACTAAAACATATGAATCATCAACAAATTCAAGTATATTTCTATATTTGTACATTTCCTTATTTGTTGATTTTGAGAAAAACATTGTTGCATTATCAAAGAATTTCTCAAATTTTCCTTCCATAGTTTTTTCTTTTCTATGATCAAAAGTATATTCATTTTTTTCTTCAATTGGTATACATTCTGTAATTCTTTCAATATAACGACGTCCTCTGAAGTCTTTTACTAGATGTATATCAAAATTTAAAACTTGAACAACTTGTTCTTCTGCAACTTTTTCATCTGTGAACGTTCCAGCTCTTAACATTGAGTTACGTAGAGCTGTGATTAAGTTAGGAAATGTTTTAGCATGGTGAGTAAATAATGTAAATTTAGACGCAACCTGCGCTGACTGAATCATCCAAGATGCAACCGGGTCAGTTGCAACCTCACCGATGATGTTTACGGAACCATCAGTTTTTTTCTGAACGTCCAAACATTCCTGACCAGCAATTGTTTCTGTTTCACGCATTGATAAAATATTTCTTGTAGGATAAATCTTTCTTAAGTGCAACTCAAACGCTGTTTCAGTAATACGAAGGTTCATTGTTTCATATATATTTTCAATCATTGCCATAAGCATTGTTGTTTTTCCGACAACCCTGCTCACCTGTAAGTGCGATAATTCTTGCACCCTTAACTAAGAATTTTAAAAGATTTATTGCTTCTTCTTTTCCTTCAAATCTAACTATTTGTTCTAGTGTAGCACGCTTAACATCAAATTTTCTTACGAAAAATGCCCATGTTTCAGACATACTTGGTCTAACAACAACAACACGAGAACCATCTTTCATTTCATTAATTTTATAACCATTTGTATCAGATAACTGACCTGGGTTATTATATTTATATATATTTTGACATACTCTCTTTAATTCTGCTTCAGTTCCAAATGAAAGGAATGCTAAACGAATTGATTTACCTTGGAAGAATATCCAAATACTATCACATGCTCTTGGCACTTTAGCATCTAGAACTTGATTTAAGTAATCTCCATCTGTTTGTGCAACCTGGCTTAAAAATGATTCTGGAAGTCCAGATACACCACCAGATACACCATCGATGTTCATATCTCTAACTTCATCTATACTTGAATAACCTTTATATTGTTGATATATTCTTTGAACAACAACCTCAAGTTTATCTTGAAATGATAGATGGAAATTTTCTTTATCATATATTGCTCCTATTTCATCATCTGTTATAACATAACATGGTTTTGATTCACCTTGAACATATTTTAATTCTGCTAAATTATATTTTTTTATAAATTCTGTAAGAGCTTCATATCCATATTCTTTTTGGTATTCATGTATAATAACATCAAACTTATCTTGTCCAGTAAGTAGAGATGGAATATCAAATGGAATGGCTTTTGAGATATTGGTTTCTGTAACACCATACTCTTTTGATAAAAGGTCATATATTAGTTCTTTTATGTATTTTTTATCATTTACATCGCCATATGTACAACCTTTTAAAGCCTTTTTCAATTCATACTTCTTATTTTTTCTTCTTTTTAATTCTTCTTCTGATAGACCAATATCATAAAGATTTACTTTGGTTATTTCATCAAGTCTTCTCTTTATGAATTTAATCATTAATTCTAATGTATATGTTTGATCATCTTGTTCTATAACATTTTCTTTTTCTGCTTTTTGGTTTTGTATAATTTTATAAGTTATAAAGCCTAAAAATGCAAATATTACCAAGATTATAAGTATTGCATTTACCATCTCTACGAAAAACTCCTTTCATTTATCGCATCATTTGTACTTCCTGTACTTTATATATTAATCTATTTGTTGCATTAACAATTTCTTCAATAAATGCCGCATTACGATCTGAACTACTTATTAAGCTTTTTCTGAATTTCAAGAAATAGCTACCAACTTGACCTTCATTAGCACTTTCAAAAAATAAAGTATTATATGAAACCGCTGGTATTTCTCTTTTTTCTCCAATATCTCTTGCTATATTCTTTTTTGAATATTTTGAAAATTTATCATATCTTCCAAGTAGTGGTAGTATTTTAATGCTTTTAAATATTGAATTTTCATTTTTAAATTTAACATAATCATCAATATCTGTCTGTCTTTGGGTAATGTTAAATACAACAACATCAGCTAAATTTAAAACCTCATTACTAACAGAATCCCCTGTTCCCTTAGGAACATCCACAAATACATAGTCATAAACTTGTCTTGCAAGTTTTAATAACTCAACATATGTAGATCTTACTCTATTAATTTCCGCTTCATCATCAGACATAAAACTTTGTATTGCTTCAAGTCTTCCACGGAAAATAACTTTTGAATAATCTGAAATAACATCTCCAGAATTTTTTCCACTAGTAATTAGTTTGGATAATCCTTCAATTCCACTACCTATATCAATTTTTCCACCACTTAATTGTCTAATTGCCTTTTTAGTAGCATTATCTTTTTCTTGAAAAAAAGCATTTTTTATTGTTGGATCATTTATGTTCATATCTACAATTAAAATTTTACTATTGTTTTCAACAGACATGTGGCTTGCTATTGCTAACATTGATAGTGTTTGTGCTGTTTCTTTTTTAGTATTACTCCAAAAAGCTACAATGGCCATTTATATCTATGCTCCTTTTTCTATTTTTCTAACTGCTTTTCTAATTTCTCCACCGCCAATTCCTTCTTTTTCAAGTATTCCTTCAGTTAAAAATATTAAACCATCCTTATATTGTGCGCTAAGATTTCTGAAATTAATTTTAGCAGTTCTTTGATTTACTATAATAACACTTTGATCTCCTCTATCAAATGGTAAATAGATTTTTTCTTTTTCCCATTCAATATTGCAGCTCATAGCTAAAAATTCAAGATACTCATCTTCTTCTTGAAGCATATCACGAGAAAACAATATTTTGGTTAATTGTATTTTTTCTTCAATTCCTGATAATGCTTCTAAACCTTTTTTTAATGAATATACATCAAATGATGTTACAAAATAATTTTTTATAGCCTCTTGACATCCAAAGTTTGAATATCCATCAAATGTATCTACATCTATTATACAATAATCATATTGTATTTCTTCTACACTATTTAATCCTAAATAAACTCTAATTTCATCAAAATCTTGAAAGCCAACAGCAACATCAATTTCTTCAAATTCTGTAATATATGTTTTAGTTGGATGTATTACAGGAACAACATATTTAGCTTTTTGCATAATTGTTGCATCTACTATTAAGACTTTCTTTCCTAATAAAGTTAGTATTTTTGCTACATATAATAGAAAATCAGTCTTGTCATATGCCCCTATAAACGTAATTTTATTCATTTCTACCTCCGCAAAATGTAATATTAATAACCAGCTTCTCCTAATAAAGCAGATCTTGCAGCTTGTATAGTTGTTTTCTCTGATTGATATCCTTCTTTAACTTTATTTGTTTGTTCATTAGTATTATAGTTATTCATATAGCCATTTATATAATTTCTATAACTTGATTCTACTGATTGTGAATCTCCTAGTTTTGCTTTTAATTCTGTTAAGACATCAGCTTCTGTTGCATTTGCATTCATATCCATTAATGATATAACATTTGAATTTGGTACATATGTAGAATTCAAATCTGCTTGTGATTCATTTAAATATTGTGTTGCATATAGTTTTGTACCTTCTATTATGTATGATTCTACAATAGCTGAATTAAGTTTTAGCATATCACTTTCATTTAAATCAATCCAAATTGTTGTTGCATTACATGCTTCGACTTTTACTTTACTTAAAACTACAAAGTTTGTACCTTCAGGGAAAGCAATTCTTATATCAATGTAATCACCAGCAACCATCATAGATGGTAAAGAAATCATTGTATATTCAACTCTTCTATATGTTGATGCTACATTACTTCTAACAATCATATCTGAAGTTAAAAGAGTTCCCTTAGAAAGTGGTATCCTTGACTTCATAGCCAATGGATATTCATCTATACTCATATTTTCTTCTTCTGCTTTTTCTTCTAGGTTTGCTATGAATTCCTCGAAATTTTCAAAATCTTCTCTTTCTCTTAATTCACTATCTGATAAATCAGCATAACTTGAAGAAAGTTCAATATCTATTATTTCTGAAGGATCTTCTATTCTATAATAATCAAAATTATTTGGTGTAATAGCATTTTCAGGTATCATTTGCATTGGAACTTGTTTTGTTGTAACTTTATCTGCTATATATTCATTCTTTTCTGCGCTTTCTGACATAACATAAACTGTTCCCATTGCTATTTTAGATTCCTGTTGAATTTTTACTGCAGCTTCATTTAAACTCTTTATTTTCATAAATAGTAATGCTATTATTACTGCTCCAATTATTAATGCTATTATAAAACCAAATAGAAATGCATTTCTGGTTTTTCTTTGCATTGGATTCATTGCCATTTTTATATTCCTCCTTATTGGTACTTTTATGTACATTATTAATCATAAAAACTCTTATTATTATTGTACTACAAGGTCGATTTTAAGTAAATATAATCGTAAAATGTAATAAAATCTTTACTTTTTTGTAATCATTTTGTAATTTACTTGTTGATGTATTTTTTAAAAAATTCACAAACTCCTTCTTCATTGTTTGTTCCAACTGTGATCCCAGCTATTTTTTTAATCTCCTCAATACTGTTTCCCATAGCTACTCCCATTCCTGCTCCTTCAATCATTTCCTTATCATTAATATTATCTCCTATGGCTACAACTTTTTCTTTATCTATTCCCATGTCTTTCATTATGAATTCTAAAGCTGTCCATTTGTTAACATTTTTATTTGTTATTTCTGTATAACAATATTCAACAAGTACTTCCTCAGTTCCTGATTTTATTACTTTTCTAGACATATGTTCAACATCTAAAACTTCTATATCATCAATTGTTCGAAGTTTTTTTATTATACTGTTAAATATAATTTGACTTTGATCACAAACTGTAACTTTTAAATATTTTTGATTATTTGAACGTAAAATATATTCATAAACATCTGTTAAAATATTAATGTTTGTTCGTTTTTCTTCTTGTTTATGAGTATTTTCGCTATGGTAAAATAAAGTATTATAATTTAAAGATTTTGTTAAAACTTCATTTTCATTGTATATATTATAATAAATACTATTTTCTTCGCATATTTTTACTATATTTAGTACTTGTTCTTTTGATAAAAATCTATCATAAACAACTTGCTCTTTATGCATATCATACACAATTGCACCATTTCCAGATATTAAATAATGGTTCGCATTTAAATCATTTGCTAAATCTTCAACTGAACTAACCGGCCTTCCAGAAGCTAATACAACTTCTACTCCATTTTGAACTGCTTTTTTTATTTCTTCTTTTGTATTTTCAGTAACTTCACCATATGAATTAAGCAATGTTCCGTCTAAATCAATTGCCACTAATTTATACATATTTT
Organism: uncultured Clostridium sp.; assembly: GCA_947303785.1. Classification (GTDB taxonomy): domain Bacteria; phylum Bacillota; class Clostridia; order TANB77; family CAG-508; genus UMGS1994. Next base: position 14,795 of record CAMYZH010000016.1, on the reverse strand, counting down.
AATTCTCCTTTTTTCGTTTCAATTCTCTTTTATTTTATACCATTATCATTTCTTTTTTTCAATTAAATTAATGATAAATTTTCATAAAATTTAATAAACTACTTTTTCATATTTTTGTAGATTTATATTTACATTTTTATTCAAAAAATTTCCAGTTTAATTTTATTATTTTTACATATTCTATATATTGAAAAAACAAATTTGTTTTTTCAAATAAAAAACTTTGGAGGTGAACAAAATGACTAATAGTAGCAATAGAAACTTAGTACCAGAAGCTATGGATTCATTAGAAAAATTCAAATATGAAGTAGCAAATGAAGTTGGAGTTAACTTAAAAAATGGTTATAATGGAAATATCTCTGCAAGAGATGCTGGTAAAATCGGTGGTAACATGGTTAAGAAAATGATCCAACAAGCTGAAAACTCAATGATAAACAGATAGTTCTAGTTTTCATAAGTTTTGCAAGAGTGCTTAATTTATGAATTCTAAAAGTGTGTCAAACGGGACGCCCCTTTTTGACACACTTTTTTTGTAATATTTAAATTTTAAAAATTTAATATGGTTAATTATAAGTTAATATTATTTTAATATTAAACTGTGTCAAAAAAGGGCGTCCCGTTTGACACTAGTTTAATTTATATTTTTCTCTTTTCTCATAATGTGTATGTAATAATTCATGTGCTCTATGACTTCCTGGTCTTTCTAAATATTCTTCATATATTTTTTTAACAACTGGATTTTCATGAGATTTTCTAATAGTACTTTTTTCATCTATCGAGTATAGACAATCTGCTCTTAATTTTCTAATGTCTTTTTCCATTCTCTCTTTTGATGTTTTAATTGGTTGACCTCCACCCATTACACATCCACCAGGACATGCCATTATTTCGACAAATTGATAATCCGCTTTTCCTGATTTGATTTCTTCCATAATTTTTTGTGCATTTCCAAGTCCACTAGCTGCAACAACATTAATGTCTTTTCCTGCAATATTTACTGTAGCTTTTTTTATTCCTTCTCCACCTCTAACTGCTTCAAAATCTATTTTTTTTAAATTTTCTCCTGTTAAAGTATCTTGTGCTGTTCTTAATGCGGCTTCCATAACACCTCCTGTGGTGCCAAATATTGCTGCTGCTCCTGTTGCATCACCCATTGGGCTATCAAATTCAGTATCTGGTAATTTAACAAAATCAATATTTGCTTGTTTTATCATTCTTGCAAGTTCTCTAGTTGTAATTACATTATCAACATTATACATTTCATCATTTTTCATTTCCTGACGTTGTCTTTCAAACTTTTTAGCAATACATGGCATTACAGAAACAACGTACATCTTTTTTGCATCTATTCCTTCTTTTTCTGCATAATATGATTTTAATATTGCTCCAAACATTTGATGTGGTGATTTACAACTTGATACATGTGGTAATAATTCTGGATAGTTCATTTCAATATATTTAACCCAACCTGGACTACATGATGTAATCATCGGAAGCACTCCTGAATTTGAAAATCTTTCGATAAATTCATTTGCTTCTTCCATAATCGTAAAATCTGCGCCAGTATTTGTATCAAAAACTTTATCAAATCCTAATCTCCTAAGTGCTGTAACCATCTTTCCTGTTACATTTGTTCCAACTTCCATTCCAAATTCTTCACCTAAAGCTGCTCGAACTGCTGGAGCAGTTTGAACAATTACATATGTTTCTGGATCCTTCAATTTTTCCCAAACATCATCTATTGTTTCTTTTTCATGTAATGCTCCTGTAGGACATGCCTGTATACATTGACCACAAAATGTGCAATTAACATCATTTAAACTTTTTCCTGCAACTGGAGAAATGCATGATTCGAATCCTCTGTTTATACATTCTATGGCTCCTATTTTTTGAATATTCTTACATGCTGCAACACATCTCCTACATAGAATACATTTATTGGCATCTCTTACTATTGATGGAGATAATTCATCTATTTCATATTCATTTTTTTCTCCTTCAAATTCTAAGGTATTCATATTTAGTTTTTTAGCAACTTGTTGTAATTCGCAGTTTCCTGACCTTACACATGTTAGGCATTCTACATGATGATTTGAAATTGTTAAATCCATAATTACTTTTCTAGATTCCTGTATTTCTGGTGTATTTGTATGTACAACCATCCCCTCTTCTGCTTTAGTAATACATGAAGTTGTAAAACCTCTTCTGCCTTCAACTTCCACTATACACATTCTACAATCACCAGTCTGATGTATGTCTTTTAGGAAACATAGTGTTGGAATATCAATTCCATTTTCTCTTGCAACTTCTAATATCGTAGATCCTTTTTTGGCTTTTACCTCTTGATTATCTATTTTTAGTGTTACGAATTCTTCCACTTTTCGAATTCCTCCTTTTTATTTAATATGTATAATTGCACTTCTACAAGTGCTTTTACAAAATTAATGTATTGCATGGAATGGACATGAAGCAATACAGGTTCCACATTTTATGCATTTTTCTTGATTAATTATACGTTTAGTTCCAGGTCCTTCTCCTTCAATTGCTCCAACTGGACAATTTCTTTGACATAATCCGCAACCCTTGCACAAATCAGGATTTATCTCTATTTTTGACATTGCCTTACACTCTTTTGCTCTACAAACTTTTTCATTTACATGTTCATTATATTCTTCTCTAAAATATCTTAATGTACTTAACACTGGATTTGGAGCAGATTGACCTAATCCGCAAACACTACTTCTTATAATGTTTTTCCCTAATTTCTCTAATTTTTCAATATCTTTTGGTGTCCCTTTTCCATCACATATTTTTGTTAAAATTTCTAGCATTCTCTTTGTTCCAATTCTGCATGGAGTGCACTTTCCACAGCTTTCATCACATGTAAATTCTAAATAAAATTTAGATAATGCAACCATACATTTAGTATCATCCATTACTATTAGTCCACCTGAACCCATCATTGATCCAATTGCTTTTAGTGATTCATAATCAATAGGAGTATCTAAATGTTCTGCTGGTATGCACCCTCCTGAAGGTCCTCCTGTTTGAGCTGCTTTAAATTCTCTTCCATTTGGAATTCCTCCACCTATATCAAATACAATTTCTCTTAGTGTTGTTCCCATTGGAACTTCAACTAAACCTGTATTTACAACATTACCACCAAGTGCAAATACTTTTGTTCCTTTTGAAGTTTCAGTTCCAATTGATGAATACCACTCTGCACCATTTAATATTATTTTTGTAATATTTGCATATGTTTCGACATTATTAATTAATGTTGGTTTACCCCATAATCCGCTTTGAGCTGGAAATGGTGGTTTTTGTCTTGGTTGGCCACGTTTTCCTTCTATTGATTCAAGTAAAGCTGTTTCTTCTCCACATACAAATGCTCCAGCTCCTAGTCTTATTTCTATATCAAAATTGAAATCTGTGTCAAATATATTATTACCAAGCATTCCATATTCTCTTGCTTGATTTATTGCTATTTCTAATCTATGTACAGCTATTGGATATTCAGCTCTAACATATATAAAACCTCTTTGAGCTCCTATTGCATATGCAGCAATAGACATTGCTTCTAGTATTGCATGAGGGTCACCTTCTAGAATACTTCTATCCATAAATGCTCCTGGATCGCCCTCATCAGCATTACACACAACATATTTTATTGGACCTTCAACTGCTTTGGTTAATTCCCATTTCTTACCTGTTGGAAATCCTGCACCTCCACGGCCCCTTAGCCCTGAATCTGTAATTATTTTAATTACATCATCTTGGCTCATTTCTTTTAACACTTTTTCTAGAGCTTTATACCCATCAAAAGCTATGTATTCATCTATATCTTCAGGATTTATGACTCCACAATTTTTAAGTGCAATTCTTTTTTGTTTCTTGTAAAAACTTAATTCATCTAGTTTTTGAACTTTAGTTCCATCAACATCTTTGCAAAGTAATCTATCAACAATTTCTCCGTTTTGTATGTGTTTTTCAATTATTTCTGCACAATCATCAGGAGTAACCATTGCATAAAAAGTATCTTCTGGTCTAATAATTACTATAGGCCCTTTAGCGCATAATCCAAAACATCCTGTTTGAATTACTCTTACATTTTGTATATTTTTTTCTTCGATTATTTCTTTAAATCTTTTCAATATTTCTGGTGATTTTGAAGATGTACATCCAGTACCATGACATACTAAAATGTGTTTTTCTTGGCTTGAAGAATTTGTATTTATCCTTAAATCTAATTCTTCTCTTTTAGAATTTCTTATTTCATCTATATTAACTTTCATATCATTAGCTCCTTTTAAAATTATATGTTTACACTAATCTATCCTTCTTGTTCTATTTTATCGAGTATTTCATCAATCATCTTAACAGTAGCTTTTCCATGAACTTCGTTATTTATTGTAAATACAGGAGCTAGTCCACATGCTCCAACACATCTTGTTGCTTCTATAGAAATTTTGCCATCTGCAGTCGTTTGTCCTTCTTCTATTTTTAATCTTTCTTTTAATCTATCAAATATCTTTTGAGAGCCCTTTACATAGCAAGCTGTTCCTAAGCAAACAGCTATATGATATTTTCCTTTTGGATTAAGAGTAAATCTTGAATAAAAAGTTATTACTCCATATATTTCCGCCATTGGCATATTTAGATATTCCGATATTTCAACTTGAGCTTTTTGAGGAATATATCCACATTTTTCTTGAACATCATTCAATATTTTTATAAGATTACTCTTGTCTTTATCGTATTTTTCAAGTATTTCTTTATATGTACCCTCACAATTACATCCGGCTTCTCCCATAAAACTTCCATCCTTTCAATCAAAAATTATATTTTAAGTGTTTTGTATTTACACCAATCTGATTATAACAAATAAAAATTATGAGTGTCAAATGGGACGCCCTTTTTTGACACTCATTGTTTTATGTATAAAAATGGTCGATAATCTTACTCGCAAATTAGTTTCATGAGTGTCAAAAAAGGGCGTCCCATTTGACACTTGACATAGCAAAAAACTTAGAGACTTTCATCTCTAAGTTTTATCTTTTTTTCATTATGCTTCTGGAACAGCAACTCCAAAGTTTTTTCCATCTTTTAATCTATAGATTACATTTACTTTATTTGTATCTATATCAATATATGCCAAAAAGTTTGCTCCTGGTCTTTCTTGTAATTTTAATTTTGCATCTTCAACGGCCATTGGCTTAATCTCATAATATGTAGTTTTTATAACTTCATCTTGTATTTCGTTCTTTTCTTCTAATGATGTTGCTTGCATTTTTATTGAATCATCTTTGTTCATTCTTTCTTTTTTAGTTTTTGATTTTCTAACTTGTCTTTCCAAAATATCAATATCTTCATCTATTGAAGCATATAAATCTTTATTTTCTGCAACAGCTCTAAAAGATTCTCCTTTATTAGAAAAGCTGATTTCTGCAATTTGTAATTCTCTTTCAATTTTAATCATTGCTTGAACTGTTAATTCTTCATTCTCATAATACTTATTTAGTCTACTCATTTTCTTTTCAATGTAATCTTTAATCGCTTCTGTTGCTTTTAAATCTTTTCCTGTAATGTTTATGTTCATAATAATCACTCCTTATCTTTTTTGTATCTTCATTATAATTATATTAACCCAAAAAGTCAATCATAAATAAATTGAGTGCTTCCATTTAAAACTTATTTACTTTATATTCTTTTTCTAATTTTTCATTAAAGTATAGTCTAGAGATTAATTCAAATTCTTTTAATGCTGATTCACTTATATTAAATGAAAACAATTTTTTAGGATCAGCTTTTAAACTATAAATAATTGAATATTTGCTACCTTCTGTCATTTTAATACTTCCCTTATCAAGTTTTGCGCAATTTGAACACTTAAATCCATTTCCTTTAATACTAAATTCTGATAAATCATCTCTTCTTCCGCAATTTACACATTGTTCTACATTTGGCGCATATCCTAGTATTTTAAGTAACCTCATTTTAAAGACAGATAGAATGAAATCTAAGTTTTTATCACTTTGCGAAATTATGTATAATGTATTTAAAAATAGTTTTAATATATGATAATTATTTTGGTTTTCAAGTGTTACATCTGTTATTATCTTTAAAATAGTTGATGTATAGTTTAGTTTATCTAAATCTACTCTAATATCATAAAAAACTTCTATAGGGTCGCAACTTTGAATAGTATATAAATCGTTTGATTTCCTTAGTACATATTCTCCGAAACATAATAGCTGAGATCCCGCTAGCAATGTACTTTTAGGTCTTTTTGCTCCTTTTGCAACACATGTAATTTTACCAACATTTGGTGTTAGTATTGTCAGAATTTTATCAGAGTCACCTAAACTGTTTTCAGCAATTACAATACCACTAGTTTTAATACTTTTCATATTATTCCCTTCAATTTCTTTCTTTAAATGTGGAAGATTCATCAAGTTTTTTATATTCTAAATAGTCTTCAATTTTTCCACTTTTCTTAAATATATTCCACATTTTATCAGCATTATTCATAATATCATCTCCTCATATAATATTATGAACACTAATTTTATTTTGTATACTTAAATTTCTTTAAAATTGCAGTATTTTCATCCCATTTTTTGTCAACTTTGACCCATAATTTTAAATTAATTTTTGTTCCAAATATTTTTTCCAAATCATATCTTGCTGATTGTCCTATTTTTTTTAGCATCATTCCATTTTTTCCAATAATGATACCCTTGTGAGAATCTCTTTTGCAATAAATAGTTGCTTCTATATCAATTATTTCTTCTTTATTTTTTGTTAATCTTTCTTTAAACTTTATAACCTCTATATATATTCCATGAGGAACTTCTTCATCTAAATTACGTAAAGCTTTTTCTCTAATTTTTTCTTCTACTATTTGTCTTGAAGTTTGATCTGTGTATTCATCATCTTCAAAATATTTTGGCCCTGGTTTTAATAATTTTTCAATTTCATCTAATACTATATCAGAATATTTTGACTTGGTTGAATCAACTGGAATAACACTTGAAAAGTCATATTTATCCCTATATTCGTCAATTATGCTAAGTAAATCTTCTTTTTTTACTAAATCAATTTTATTTATAATTAATATTACTTTTTTATTTATTTCTTTTAATTTTTCTAGAATGTATGTATCCCCTTTTCCAATTTGAGGACTTGTTGCCTCAACCATAAATAAAATAACGTCAACATCTTTTAAGCTTGAAAAAGCAGTTTCTATCATTGTTTCGCTTAGTTTAGTTTTTGGTTTGTGTATTCCTGGTGTATCAATAAATATTATTTGAGAATTTTTTCTATTTGCAATTGCTCGAATTGCCATTCTTGTTGTTTGTGGCTTATTAGCAGTAATTGAAACATCTTCTTTTATAAGGTTATTTAATAATGTTGATTTTCCCACATTTGTTCTTCCTATGATTGATACAAATCCTGATTTAAAAACATCCATATCTTGTAGTATGTTAAATTCATACTCTCCTTTCTTAAATTTACATATATTATAATATAAATTTTTCTTGGTTCTGTCAATCTAATAAATTTTCATTTATAGCAATATTAAATTTATAAAAGCTCAATATAGGCATACGAAAGAGCTAAGCATATAGCTTAGCTCCCCTATATTTTACATATTCAATTAAAACTAATTTCCACCTATTAATTTTAAGTATTATCTAATGAGAATTGAAGATCTAATGACATATTTGCTCCAGAAGCAGAGTTTTGACAATCATAATCTTGTCCTTCAATCCACATATATACTCTAAACTTTGTTATACCTGGGCTAAGAGTTGTAAATTCTGTAGATGCCATTGTAGTTCCAGTTTTAATATCTGGTGTTATTGATGAAAATCTATCTGAATTTGTATCTGTTAATGCTATATTGCTGAATGCAGATTTAACTCCATAATAGCTTGGTATTACTTGATTTGCTGTAATTGTTGTGCCATATACAGAACTTGCATGTGCAATAGATGCTGCAGTATGAGCATTATTATTTGGCTCCCAAATAATTACATCAGATGAACTTGTTGTTTTAGCAGTTGTTATTGTTGATACTGCTGATACATCTTCTGTATATCCTTCTTTTACAAATGCAACTCTAACTGCATTTTCAATACCTTTACCTTCTGTCTTTCCTGTAACTCCAGCATTTTTAGTTAGATATATTTTTTGAGCTTGAGAACCATCAAGTCTTAAGAACATATCAAATACTACATAAGCTGGTTTTTCAACAGAATCATCTGTTGCGGTTGTAGTTAAAAAGTAATCATGACTACTTGAATTTGGATCTACTTCAACAGATCCTAAAAACATTTTCATAGTTCCATCTGTATTTAATCCTTTTGCAGTAGATACTGGATATAATGTTTGTGGTAATCTATTTACTGCTGTAGCATAAGCATTTGTTGTAATGTCGGTTGCATCAATAAAAGCTGACCAATCAGCTGCATTGGTTGAAATTTGTAAACCATTAACAGCTGCAACATTAACATCAATTGTATCAACTGTAACTGTTCTGTTTGATGTAAACCAGGCATAAGTTGATGCTATTAATAAAATAGCGGTTAGTAATAATACAAGCAAGGTGGTCTTGTATGATCTTTTCTTATTATTTTTTCTCTTCATATGTATCCCCTTCTTTCTCTATATATACGATACGAATATATATTTCTTTAGTTAATATAAGCGATTATCTCAGCCTATATATTAATTTTACCATATTCGATTTTTTGTGTCAAATTTTTTACTGTATTTTTACCGTTTGTAATATATTTTTAACAGTTTTGTAATACTTTTGTAACGATTTAAAAACTTTTTTAAATCTGTCCTGCAATTTTTTTATCTTTCACTTTTTGCGTGAATTTGTTCACCTGTAATATCCATATGCATCTTAACTTGTCCGCCTATTATATTATTAACACATTCGGGATCATCTCCTTCCATCCAGATTACAATTGTAAATCTATCTACTTGACCTGGTTCAAAGTTTTTAACACCTTCAACACATACCAATTTATCTGAAAAGAATTCAGTTGTATCTGGCTCAGGCTGACCATTGGCCGCTTGCTTTGCATATATTGTTTTTTCACCATTTCTAAATACCATTACTCTTATTGCTGTATCAGCATTTAATACAACATCATCAATAGGAATTTGATACCAATAATCTATTGTGTGTTGTCCCATATTTTGTAAATAAAATGTGTATGCAATATAATTTTCGCCATTATGACTTCCTTCTGCTTCTGTATCTATATCTTTTGGAATCCAGTTTACTGATATGTTATCAACAAATTCAAGATTTTTGGCCTCTAATATTATTTTGTGATCTTTTTCATCAAAATGTTCATATGCAACAATTCCAGTTTTTCTTGAAAATGCTTGGTCTATTGAAATTGTAAAACTATCACTAGAATATAATGCTCTTAATAAGAAATAGATTATGATTAAAAATAGTGAACTTATCAAAAGAGCAACTTTAAGTATTTTTATTTTAACATCTCTTTTTCTTATTTTTTCAGAATCTAATTTTACTTTCTCAATATTTCCTAATTTTTCAGTTTTGGTAAATACATTCTCTTCCTTATTTTTTTTCATTTTTACTTCCTTTTCGCAAATATATTTACATTATAAAATAAAAAATTTCAATATTCTACATTTTAATATAAATATTACAGTATTGTAATATTTCGTTAAAAAAAGTTGTACTCTTTTTAATTTAATGTTAAAATTCTAATATCTTAATCTATTATTTTTGAAAGGAATTTTATTAATGAAAAATTTAAAAAAATTATTATTTATTATTGTATGTTTATGTGTAATTGCAATTTTAACGTTCATTGTAGTTACATATTCAAAATATCGAACATCTGCTAACGGATCTGCAAATGTTTCTATTGCAAGATGGGATATAAAAATAAATAATCAATCTATTAAAAACTCTTCTGATATTTCAAATACTATTACTCCTGTTTTTCCAGGGACCAACGATATTAGCGCAAATGTAATTGCTCCAACTGCTGAAGGATATTTTGATTTAAACTTAGATTATACAAATACTGATGTTTCTTTTGACTATACTATAACAGTAAAATCTGATGATTCATCAAGTGTTCCTGATTTGGTTCCTACAGGATATTCATTAGATGAGAATTATAATGTTAAATATTCAATTTCAAACAATAAGATTTCAGGAAGTGTTCTAAACACTGATACTTCCAGAACTAAAAAAATTAGAGTTTATATTAAGTGGGATGATGAAAATGGTACAATGAATAATGCTGCTGATACAAATGCTACAGTTCCAGATAATGCTAAAGCTCTTCTTAATGTAAATGTACAATTTATTCAAAAAGTAAATACATCTTCAAATCCATAATTTTTAAAATTATAAAAAAATAAAAGCTCTCTAGTTTAGATTAAATCTCTTCTAGAGAGTTTTTTATTATTCCAAAAATATTCTTTTATGGATGTACTTGGTTTACTTTCAAATTCAAATCAATATGAACTGAAATACTGTCAGGTCCATGGGTTTTATAAAACTCATATGCATCTTCTCCCCATTTTGTATCAAGATCATCATCACCTTCAAAAGGCCATACTAGAGAAACATTAACACTTCTTGTTGCTCCAGCTGGAATTGTATTATTATTTTCTCCATCAACTTTAATATCAATACTAAACGGAAAATCGTTTTGTAACATTGAAGTTAAATCATCTGCTGTTACACCTCCAGATGCTTCGTATGTAGTTCCTAAAACAATCATCTTAGTAACTTCAAATGATATTTCTCCATCAATTTCACCATTATTTACTATTCTTATTTCTTGTGTGAAATCATCCATTCCAGGATAAATTCTTCCAACATCTATTGTTAAATTATGAAATTCTTCATCATCAACAGCAAAGGTGACTTGCCATGCCTCTACGTGAGCTGAAAGTCCAGCAGATACTTTGGATATATATACAAACCACGCATATGAAGTAAATGACAATATTACTATTAATACTAAAAGAGTTTGTATTTTTATCTTTTTTATGTTACTCCATATTTTTTTTAATACTTCCATTATTTATTCCTCATTAATAATTATATTTTTAATCATTATCATCTTTGCTGTCATCATCGTCTTCTTGGTCCTTATTTCTGCTAAAAAAGTTTTTTAAATTTATAAATATGATTATTCCTATTGGTATAAAGATTAATACATACATCATTACTAAGCTTTTACGTATTATTTTTGATATGAAACTTAGTGTTATAAATTTATATATAACTTTTCCTTGAACTTGACTATCGGTAATTTCAGGATCTGCAAATGCATTTGCTACACCTTTTGTAATAATCTTATATGTTCCATCTTCTTGTTTTTCGATTGATTCTATCCTGTGTGTTACTATTTTTCCAGCAAAATCTCTTTCTTTTCCTAGATATGAAATATCATCTCCAGCCTTTAAATCTTTTGGATCTACCTTTTTATCTATAATTACATCACCAACATCATATACAGGAACCATTGATTCTGTTGCAATATTAAAAATTCTAAAACCTCCAAGAGTAATTGTATTATTTGAAAATCTTTGTAAAACTACAACAAGTAGCAGTAGCACTACAAATAATACTAATAATCCATAAATTATATTTCCAATAACTTTAAGTATTTTATTTTGTTTCATTTTCTTTATTTTTTCTATCATTTTTTTCTCCTACTATTTTAGTTTTTCTAAAAATTCATCAATATATTTTTTGAAGATTGTTTGTATTTCGCTAGTATTAACTAAATTTCTGTTTTTAATAACTTCATATTTATCTCCAACCATTTTTTTAAAGTCTTCTACTGGCATGTTTGGATTAATACTTATTATTCTTTGGATTAGTGTAGTAGTTATTCTGTTTTGAACCTTTTCTTTTGTCTTTAAATCTTCTTCTACTAATGTTCTTGAAATCAAATAATCTAATAAGAAAGTCTCATCTACCATTGATTTTGTTTCTTCATCATTGTCTTTTTCGTCTCTGTTGCTAAATTTTTTAGATTCATCATCCATGTGTGTTTGCATATATTCCCATAATTTCATAGCATATTGAAATCTAACATTTTTTAAAATCATGTTTGTTTTCTTTACAGGTGATGTAACTGGTGCAAAATTTATTTTTTCCAGAATTTTGTATAGTTCTGTAAAAGATATGTCTTTAATTTTTTGATTTATTCTATCTATTCTCTCAAGTACAATATCTGTATCTGTTTTGCTTTTGGATTTATCTTCTAGTTTAGAGTCTACATGAAATTCAATATTTACAACTTCTCCATTAATTCTTGATTTTCCTTCATAATCTATTTGTCTGATGTTTTTTTCTTGAGCATTTTTTCTAGCTTCTGCATATTCTCTCTTTTTGGAAACATAAAATTTCATATTTTGTACTAATGTATATATTACTCTATTTTCGTATGTATTATAACTTTCCTCTTTTCGAACATTCAACAGTTTAGAAGGAGTAACATCTCCGGTTCTTTTGTCAACTTCTTGGATGAAGTTTGTATTTTTAGATAAGTGTTTAATACTTTCAACAGTAACTTTTTTTGTTTGTTCAATTTTCATTATTTCTTCTTCATTGATAATGAATTTATTTGGATTTCTGAAGATTGCATCAATATATGGAATTACTTCTTCCATTAAATCAAGCCATTCAGTATCTTCAACTATTTTTTCAATTTCAACTTTTGTATGAACCTTTGATTCTGTATTTTCTAAAAATTTTTCAGTATATCCTTCATCTATTCTTTCATACAAATCAATTACATCTAAATCTCTCATATTTTTAAACTTCCTATGTATATTTAATATTTATTTTTATGTTAATTTTTTCAATCTTAATAGATATTCTATACATTCAGCCATTTTATCTTTTCCAAATGTTTTATTTAAAAATTCAATGTATGGATCTATCTCATCTCTTATATATGAAATATTTAATTGCTCAAATTTTCTTAATATTTTTTTGGCTATAAAGTAGTCAACACCTTCTATTTCATCTCCACCACAGGCTACATATACCGGAACAAATTTTTTCATATGTGATACAATACGGTTACCAAAAGCTATACGAAAATGTTTTATAACATAATCATCCATTATATTTATTTTTTCAAGTGTATCATCTGTAATAGGATTATCCTTTATTGCTGTTGAAAACAATTTATCTAAATATGAAAAGTTTACATCTTCTGCCTCTGTGTCTATTGGTTCAAATGGAACACCTTTATCGTTTATATCAATAGGCATTGCTCTATCATAAACCTTATCTGTAACTGCAAATGTAGAGTCATCATTATTAATTGTTCCAATATACCACATATTAGGTGGAACCTGTAGTTTACCTTTTTTTATTTTCTTTGGGTCTGATTTCCATGAATTTGGAACAAGTTCGATAATCCATTCTTTTCTATTTGGCATCTCAAGAATTGATAACATTTCTGCAAAATAGTATTCAACACGTGAAAGGTTCATCTCATCTAGTATAACTGTATATACATCATCTGTATAACCTGCTTCATACATAACTTTTAACATTTCTGTTTCATTAAATTTTTTGGTAAATTCATTGAAATAGCCAAACATATCTGTTCTATCTCTCCATGATGGCTGAACTGAAGCAATACATGAATCATGTTTCATAAATTTTCCCCAAGCATATGATAGGGATGTTTTACCAGTACCAGAAATACCTTGCAATATTATTAATTTTGTTGAGGCTAGTCCTGAAATAAATAGTCTCATCATTTTTTCAGTATAATATAATCCTAATTTTGATGCTGCAAAATTTCTAAAATTAGCTACAAGTTCAGGTAATGTAAATGAATTTCCATAATCTTTAGGTTTATAATTTGCATATTCTGCATCTATATCGTTTAATTTTGAAAATCTAATTCCATTTTCAATTAAATCTTCTTCACTTTGATCTCCTGTTTCTAATTCTTCTGTAGCATCTTCAGAAGGTTTTAAGCCAAGTTGAGACACTTTCATTGCCATTATTTCATCTTTTTCTTTCATTAAATCAGCAACTTTATTATTTAAAGTTGCAATTTCATTTAGCATTGCATCTTGATCTAGATTTTTCTTTCTGAATCTAAAGTATTTTCTAAATATCAAAAATAGTAACCCAAAAATCATTGAAAGAACTAAGATCATTAGTCCTACTGCTATTATTGATAATACTGTTTCTGACATAGATAAATCGCCACTGTACATTTGAACAACTTGTCTATATGCTGAAAAATTGAATATCTGCTTAATTCCTCTTCCTATTCCAACAAATATTGTTCCAAATCCACCAAAAAATTGTGACATAAAATCATATAAAAATTTAGTAAAAGTGTTCATTTAATAATACCTCTTTATACTTCAATCAAATTATTTAATCTTTTTCTTATTATTTCATAGTAAGAAGATTCTTTGCTTGCAAATACATATTGAAACATTGTAAGCCTTTGTATGTCTGATTCTGATGCTCCAAATGTATCATCTAATACTACTGCAATTTTGTATCCATTTCTAAGTAATTCATATATACTTTCTCTATTTTTATTAATTATATTATAATTAATACCAATTACTAATCTGTCTTGTATTGATGGATTATTTATTATTTCTAATAAACGAGCTAACTTTTGTGTTTTGTCTAATATTGAATCAGTAAATTCTGCTATGTACTGTTTTCGATAATTTGACTGTTCAATATCTGTAATTATTTGAGCTGTTAATAAATAATA
>CAMYZH010000015.1 GCA_947303785.1 uncultured Clostridium sp. | reverse complement strand
TTTCTTAAAGCAAAATTTCATTTGGATTATATACTTTTTTTATATAAAAAACAATATTTAATTCTAAATCATTTTTGGTATCCAAATAGCTCCTGCTACAATGGTTGAAATTATTGCATTTACAAGTACTGCTCCAGCTGCAGCATCTTTAGCATATTTAGCAAGTGTGCTTTTTTCATTTGTTACTAAATCAACTGTATGCTCTATTGCTGTATTTATAATTTCTGATGAAATAACTAATCCAAAAAGTATAATACATATTATCCACTCTATTCTTGAAATATCATATTTAATTCCCATAAATATAACTACAATTACAGCTAATATATGAATTTTGATATTTCTTTCATTCTTTATCGTCCTAACTATTCCTTCAAATGCATATTTAAATGCGAGTAAAAATTTTTTCATAATTAACCATCCTATAAAAAAGCTAGTGATATAGATTTTGATTTTACCTCTTATCACTAGCTCTTTATTTTTTATTTTCTATTTTCTTCTACTTCCAAAGATTTCTAATATACGTAAAAACATATTAATAAAATCTAAGTACAGTTGCATAGCTCCATAAATTGCAATCTTTTCTTGATCTATTCCATAGTTTTGGCTCATCATTTTAATTTTGTTCATATCATAAATTGTAAGCCCTGCAAAAACAATTAACACAACCCAATCAAGAAATAGGTCAAGTATGCTGTTTCCAACAAATAAGTTTATTAGTGTTAATACAATTGCAATTATTAGGACTGCCATTAAGACTGTTCCAAATTTAGATAAATCTTTTTTTGTAGTATATCCAATAAATGCTAGAACTCCAAAAAAGCCTGCTGTAGCCAAAAGTGCATATGCTACTGATGTAAGTTCAAATACCGCAAATATTACAGAAAATGTGACTCCTGTCAGTATTGAATATAAAAAGAATAAAAATGTTACAACTCCTGTTGGTAATTTGTGAAAACATAGTCCAAATACAACTGCTATTACTACTTGTGCTATAAGTATTCCTGTCCATGCTCCTGCAATTGATATAAATGCGCCTGTATAATATGTATATGCAGATATTATTCCAGTACTTAGTAATCCTAAAAACATCCATAAAAATGTTTGTCTTAGGGTTTTGTTTGAATCTACTATAATAGTATCTTCCATATATACCTCCTTTTATATAATAAATATACTGTATTATTATATATTTAAAATATTAAATTTATCTTAAACTATTGAACAGTTAAAAAGCCGCCAAATACTTTGCTTGCCGGATAGTCAGGAAGTACATTTGCTCCTCCAGATAAAACTACTTGATCTCCTACTTCTAAATGTCCTTTTTGTTTATGTTTTTCAATTCCCTTTGAAATTACTTTATTAATATCTGTTTCACCTTCAATTAGAACTGGATGAACATTCCAAACTAATCCTAATTGATAAAATGTTCTTCTATTATCTGTTATAGCTAGGATAGGACAAGGTACACCAATTGCAGATAATTTTCTTGCAGAATCACCTGTATTTGTGTAACATACTATCGCTTCTGCTTTAATATTTCTAGCCATTATTGCTGATGCGTATGCAATATTATCTTCTAAATCATTTAATTGCATATTTAATTCATTAACTTCAAATCTTCTCCAATATTTAATTGTTGGTTCTACTCTTCTTGCTATTTTATCCATTGCCTTAACACATTCTAATGGGTATTTTCCCATAGCGCATTCTCCAGAAAGCATTATTGCGCTTGTTCTATCATAAATAGCATTTGCAACATCTGAAGCTTCAGCTCTAGTAGGTAATGGATTATTCATCATTGATTCTAGCATTTGTGTAGCCGTAATTGCTGGTTTTCCTGCTCTATTACATAATTTTATAAATTTCTTTTGAATAACTGGTGGCTCTGTAAAATCTGTTTCTGTAGCCATGTCTCCACGTGCAATCATTTGAGCATCAGCAGTACTAGTTATTTCTTCCATATTTGATAAGCCTTCTACATTTTCAACTTTAGTTATTATTTTTATGTCTTGTCCACCATTTTCATCTAGTACTTTTCTAACTTGTGCAATATCATCTAAATTTCTTGCAAATGATACTGCAACATAATCATAATCATGTTCACAGGCTGATTTTAAATCATTTATATCTTTTTCAGCTAATGCTGGTAATCTTATTATTGTTCCTGGTAAGTTCATTGTTTTTCTGCTTCCTAGTTTATTTCCATGTACAACAACACAATGAATATCTTTATCTACTATTTTGGCAACTCTTAATTCAATTGCTCCATCATCTATTAATATTTTTGTTCCTGGTACAACATCTTTATATAGTTCTTTATATGTTACAGAAACTCCTTCTTCATTTCCAACTTTGTCTTCATTATATAATATGAATTCTTTTCCATCTTCTAATAGTATTTTTTCTGTTTTTCCTGTATATAGCATTCCTGTTCTAATTTCTGGTCCTTTCATATCTAGAATCATTGGAACAGGTAATTCATATTTTTCTCTTAATCTGATAATTTCATTTGTTCTATCTGCTTGTTCATCATAGCTTCCATGTGAATAATTAATTCTACAAACATTTAGTCCAGCATCAAATAATTCTTTTAATATATTGTCACTTGCTGGTCCTATTGTTCCTACAATTTTAGTTTTTCTTAAATATGTTTTCATATACTAATCCCCTTTTATATTAAATTTAGTGCATTACATAGTATATCACAAATTAATATTTTTTCAAGTAATATTTAACCTTTAACATTTTTAACTTTTTATTTTGTCATCCATTTTATTAAATTCATATTTTCTGAATCTAACAACATATCATGTTTTGGCATTACTCTAAATGTATACCCAAAATTTCCTCCTGTAGTTAGTTTTATTTTAGCCATATATACATATACATTTTCTTCTCTATTTTCCTCTACTCTTTTCATTTCAGTGATACATACATTATTTACTATTCCATTGTCTAATATTTGTCCATAGTAAACTTGTACTGCTACATTATCAGGATTAAAGTTTGGCAATTGAACTTTGCATTTTACTTCAATTACATCTCCAGCATTCATTTTAACATTATCTATATTATTATCTTGGGTAATTTCTATTTGATTCCATCTTTCTTTTGCAGCTTTTTTCCATTTTGCATAATCATTAACTTTATCTAATTCTTTAAAATAACTATTATGTAAATTACATAATGGTATATATATTTTTTCTAGATAATCTTCAAGCATTCGAGCAGTACTATATTTGCCACCAGTTGTAATAATAGAGTTTTTCATGTATTTAATCCATTCTTTTGAGTAGCCATTCTCGTTATTTTTATAATATGCTGGAATTATTTTGTTTTCAAGAGTACTGTAAATACTGTCACTATCATTATTATCTTGTATTTCATATGAATCATAATCGACTTCTGTTCCAATTGACCAACCATTTGTTGAATCATATCCTTCTGCCCACCATCCATCTAGTACACTAAAGTTTATTACACCATTTACTGAAGCTTTTTCTCCAGAAGTTCCAGAAGCTTCCATTGGCCTTCTAGGATTATTTAACCAAACATCTACACCACTAATTAAATATCTTGATAAGCCTATATTATAATTTTCAAGTAAAAATATTTTTCCTTTAAATTGTGGCATTAATGAAATTTCATGAATTTGTTTTATTAAGTTTTGGCCTTCCATATCTGCAGGATGAGCTTTCCCAGCAAATACAAGTTGGATTGGTCTGTCAGTTTGATTCATTATCTGAGTTAATCTTTCAATATCTCTAAAAATAAGTGTTGCACGTTTATAAGTTGCAAATCTTCTTGAAAATCCTATTGTCAAAGCATTTGGATTCAATCCCCCAACTACTTCATTTATATCATCATAACTATAACCGCTTCTTTTAAATCTATCAGTTACATTCTTTTTGATAATTCCCATCAATTTTTCTTTTCTTTTTAAATGTTCAGCCCAAAGTTTTTCATCAGGAATCAAATTTATTTTTTTCCATACATTGTCATCTTGTATATTGTCTTGCCAGTATGGTATTAAATATTCATTGTATAATCTCTTTAAATTAGGTGCAAGCCATGAACATGTATGTATTCCATTAGTTACATATGTTATTGGAGATTCATTTGCTGCAATTTCTGGCCAAACTTCTGCAAACAATTCTCTTGAAACTGCTCCGTGTAATTTACTAACTCCATTTTTCTTACCTGCAATTCTAAGAGCTAAAATTCCCATATTAAATCCAAATTCTAGTCCTTGAGTTTCTCTCATTCCTAGTCTCATAAATTCATCTCTAGTAATACCAAACTCATCCCATATTCCTGCAAAATATTTATCTATCAATTCTAACTCAAATATATCATTTCCTGCTGGAACTGGTGTGTGTGTAGTAAATGCTGTTTGTGATGTAACTATTTCTTTTGCTATATGAAAAGAAACTTGTTTTTCTTTCATTGTATCTTTTATTAATTCTAGAGTTAAGAATGCCGAATGACCTTCATTCATATGATATACAGTAGGTTCATATCCTAATTGTTTTAATAATTTGACTCCTGCCATACCTAAGACAATTTCTTGTCTTATTCTCATCTCTTTATCTCCACCATATAGTTTTAATGTTATATTTTTAAATTCTTCAATATTTTGTTCCACATCAGAATCTAATAAAAACAAACTAACTCGACCTACTTGAATTTTCCAAACTTTTAAATATAGTTTATTTCCAAGAAGTGGCATTTCTATCATCATATCTGTATCATCAGCATTTTTTACCGGATTAATAGGAAGATTATATAAATCTATATTATGATATTCTGATTCTTGGCCACCATATCCATTTATCTTTTGATTAAAATATCCATTTTTATAAAGTAGACCAACTGCAACTAGTGGAATTCCAAGATCACTTGCTGATTTTAAATGATCTCCTGATAGTATTCCAAGTCCACCTGAATATATTGGTATAATTTCGTCTAAGCCATATTCGGCTGAAAAATATGCAATTAAATCTTTTTTATTATCTGGATATTTTTTAGAAAACCATGTATCTTTACTATAGATATAGTTCTCATAGTTTGCTACAACATTTTCATAAAGCTTTAAAACTTCTTGATTCTTTGATGCCTTTTCTATTTTTTCTTGTGCAACTAGTTTTAAAAACTTTGTTGGATTTTTATCAATTCTTTCCCATAAATCTGGATCTATCATTTTAAAAATTTGTAAAAATTCTGTATTCCATGACCACCATAAATTATTTGCAATTTCAGATAATTTTTTTAATTCTTTTGGTAATTGTGGAACTACTGTAATTCTATTGAAAATATACATATTTTCCTCCTTTGTATTTCTTAAAAATTCTTTCGTAATCTCTTTTTTAACATTAATATTATCTATTAAAAAAATATATTTGTCAAACATTTTATTATTCATAATTTTATGTTTTTTCTCATATTTTTTAGATTTTTTGTTTTATATTTATCTCATATAGTTTTTTATAAATCCTTTTCCTTTTTCTGATTCTACTTCTATGATTGCTCCGGAAACAATTGGTATTTGTGGCAAAATATGCCCAATATCTGTATCATATATTACTGGTATATCCATGTTTTCAAAAAAGTTTTTTAGTGTCTCTTCGTAGTTTATTTCATAAAATTCTTTTATTATCATTGGTCTTCCAAAAATTATACCTTTGCAATTTTCAAAATATCCTGCATTTTGCATTTGCCACAAATGTATAAATAGTTGTGGTGTAGACATTTCAAATATATCAAAAAACCATACTATTCCATCTTCTTTATATTTTGAAATAAACTCTTTAACTTTATCATATTGGGTTCCAATTATATTTAAAATTACATCAAAACATCCTCCTAGAGCTCTACCAGAAAAGTTTATTTTTTCTTCATTTTTTAGGTTTTTCCACTTCACATCATTTATTAAATTATATTCTTCATATGGATCTGTTCTTTCTGTCCACTGATTAGATTCACATTTATCATAACTTCCTTGTTCTAATTCTTTATTGTTCATCAATTCTAATGAATTGACAAGTGACTGATGTAATTTTCTCATTCCAAAGTCTTTTATATTTGGTCCATATATGCATGCTGTATCTAAGATTGTTGTAATTAAAAAAGTTAGACCTGTATTATCTGAATACCCTTGGAACCACTTTGGTTCTAATAATTTTAGTTTTTCAAAGTCTATGTAATCTAGAATTTCTAGCAAAAAATCTCCACCGCCAGCTGAAATTATAGCACCAACACTGTTGTCTTCCCATAGTTTCATAAACTGATCTGCTCTTATAATTGCTTCAGAACTTCTTCCTTTAAAATTGGTTCTAACATTTTTAGTTTCTTTATATTTATAACCCAAGTTTTCTAAATTGAATTTGACATTGTCTAACCTTTCAAAATCTATTTGATTAATATTTCCTTCAGAAGGTGCTGTAGTTGCAATATATTTACCAATTTCTAATTTTTTTGGATATCTCATAATTTTGTATAATATATTTAATTATTTAAATATATTATTATCTCCTTTCTTTGGCTTTTATTTTGCTAGTTCATATATTGCAATTGCATATATATTACATGCATCAATTAAGTTTTTTACTGTTATATATTCATCTACTTGATGACACATATCTGGCTCATCTGGCCTCATTGCTCCAAATGAAACGCAATTATTAAAAGCTCTTGCAAAAGTGGCTCCACCTATAGTAATTGGCTCTCTATTTTCACCAGTATAGTCATTATAAATTTTGAGTAAAGTTTTTATTAATTCATTATCTTTAGGAATATACAATGCTTTCATCTCACCTGCATATTCAACATTTAATCTGTTAAATCCATTTTCTATTTTCTTTTTTACATCTTCTAAATCACATGAGCCTGGAATCCTAAGATTCATACCTGCTTTTATAATGCCTTCTGAAAGTTCAATATTGGCCAAATTTAGTGTTAAATCTCCTAATTCTTTATCTTCATATTTTATTCCTAAACTTGTTCCATTAGTTTCATTTTGTATTTTTGATGCTAAAGTATTTATCATTTTTTCTTCAATATCAAAATAATTAAAAATTTCATTTAGTAACATTATCATTTGTGAAACAGCATTTTTACCAAGTTCTGGGTGTGCAGCATGTGCTTGAATTCCTCTTGATTCTATATAAAACTCATTTTCTTTTTGAGTAAAAGATAAATTTCCTGAAAGTCTATTCATTAAGATTTTTTTTACTTGGTTTACTATTGTATCTGAAACTGAAATTGTACATGCACAGTATTTTGGTACTACATTTACTCTATTATTTTTGCAATCAAATTCTTTTATTTCTATCTTTTCATTTTTGCAATAATCACTTGATACATAAACTGTTAGTAATGCTTTTTCTGCATAAATACATGGAAAATCTGCATCTGGGCTAAATCCAAGTGTTGGAAGTTCTTCATGTTCCTTATAATAATTAATACATTTCCAATCGCTCTCTTCATTTAGTCCTACAATTAATCTTACTCTTTTATTAACTTTACAATTATCCATTACAACCTTCATTGCATATAAACTTGCAATCATTGGGCCTTTATCATCAATTGTTCCTCTTCCATATAAAACATCATCATCATTAGTCAATTCAAATGGTGGATAAGTCCATCCTTCGCCTTCAGGAACAACATCTAGGTGTCCAACAATTCCAAGTATTTCTCCACCTTCTCCAAATTCTATATAACCACAATGTTTATTTATATTCTTGGTTCTAAAACCCATTCTTTCACCAATTTTTAAAAATGTGTTAAGTGCATCATCTACATTTTTTCCAAATGGATAATCGGGATTATTGTATCCTTCTAATTTGCTTGGAATTCTAATCATCGTTTCTAAATCTTTAATCATTTCATCTTTTTTCATCAGAATCTTTTCATTAAACATAATTTACTCTCCTCTTATTTTTTTATCAATAGCTGTTGCTGCTCTTCTAGCACTTCCTAGAGCTATGCATACTGTAGCTTTTGATTCAGATATATCACCACCTGCATATACTCTTTCAATGTTTGTCATTCCATTTTCATCTACTTCAACTAATCCCCAGTCATTTAATTTAAGTCCTTCATCTTCAAGAATTTTTCTATTAGGCTTTTGTCCAATTGCAAATACTACAGTATCTGCCTTAAAATCAAATTCTGAATTTGGGATATCTATGGCTTTTCCATCTATTACCTCAGTCTTAATACATCTTAATGATTCTATCTTGTTTTTTCCTTGTGCTTTTATAACTCTGGTTGTAAATTCTTTATTTACTCCCTCTTGTATTGCATCTTTTAATTCTTTATAACTTGCTGGCATGTGTTCTTCATCTCTTCTATAAAGAATACTTGAAGAATTTGCTCCCATTCTAAGGGCTGCCCTAGCGCAATCCATTGCAACATTTCCACCACCGATTATTGCAACATTTCCTAAGTTTTTTATATATTGGTTATTATTATATGATTTTAAGAAAAAGTCTGGTTCATAAATACTTTGATAATCTCCAAGATTATATTTACTTGGCACTTCTGCTCCTATTCCTATAAAAATATAATCAAATTCGAGTTTTAGGCTGTTTATATGTATATCTTTTCCGAGTTCGTTTTTGGTTCTAAATTCTACTCCAATATTTTTTAGTAATTCTATTATTTTATCTAAATAACTTTTATCTAATCTAAAGTCTGGAATACCATAATTTAAAATTCCTCCAATGATATTCTCTTTTTCAAATATTGTAACTTTATAACCCTTTTTTCTTAAATCATATGCACATTGCATTCCTGCTGGTCCTGAGCCAATAATTGCTATTTTTTTATTTTTTTCTTCTTCTATTTCAAAATTATATTTGATTGATTTTTTTTCAGCTTGACGATTTACATATTCCTCTAAACCCCCAATTTCTGTAGGAGTCTGTTTTATTCCCCTTACACAGGCTGATTCACATTGTTGCTCTTGTGGACAAATCAGGCTACATATATGTGAAAAAATATTATTACTAATTAGTATTTTATATGCTTCTTCTATATTATTTTCTTCAATTTTAGAAATAAATTCTGGAATATTTGTATTTATTGGGCACGCTTTTGAGCAAGGCTTATTTTTACACTTTAAGCAATATTTAGCCTTTTTTATTATTTCATTTTCATTTAAATCTATTTTTTCCATAACTTGCACTCTCCTATTTAATGCATATTTTAACATTAAATTTAACTCATAACAATATGCATGGATTTATATTTTTTTGGAAATATTAATATAAAAGGAGGAATCAAAATGAATCATCCAATTGAGGGTTTAATGAATACTGCAATGAACAGCATTAAAGATATGATTGATGTTGATACAATAATTGGTGAACCAATAAGTACAGGGATTGATACAACTATTATACCTATTTCCAAGGTAACTTTTGGCTTTGCAGCAGGTGGAAGTGAATTTACTAGTGGAACTATCAATGAATATTCTAAAAAAAATGAAGAAGAACAAGTACAATATCAACTTCCTTTTGGAGGTGGTAGTGGAGCTGGCGTTAAAATAGAACCTGTAGCATTTTTAGTAGTTTCAACTGATATGATTAAATTATTGCCTGTTGATCATGATTCTTATTTAGACAAATTAATTGATTATGTACCTGATTTAATTGAGAAATCTTCTGAACTGATAAAGAGTATTAAAAATAAAACTAAATGTGTTGAAAATCTTAAAGAAAAACTTAAAGGTAATATTGAAGAAGATTTTGAAGAAATTGAAGAAGATTTAGACTAAAATGCAAAAGTGGAGATATTTCTTCACTTTTTCTTATTTATATTTTTTAATGATTATCTTTGGTTTTAACTGAATTAATTATCAATTTTAGTATTTTAATATTTATTTTGACTTTTAATTGTACTTTTAAAAAATTTTGATTAAAATTTGTTTTTATCCTATATTTTAAAATATTACTATTTTCTGTTTTATTCAAAAATATAGGAATTAAGGCATTTATTATAGAATAAAAATATATGTTATGAAAAATGTTTTTCCACCCATATTCTACTTTTAAGAACATTTTTTCAATACAAAAAAATTTGTTATTTATTTTTATTTTTTTCTTTTTCTTAAAAATGTTGTTTATAATTTTTTCTATATGTTTTTTATTTACTTTAATACTATATATTTTTATTTTTTTTAAAATATAAAACTTTATATAAATATTGTACTTTATCTTACAATTAAATATTTCAAATTTTTTTATATCAATAGTAATTGTAGTAGTTAAAAATACAACTATAATTGATAGTAATATAATAAAATAAATCATATTACTATTTTTCCAAATATTTTATATTTAATTCTTATTTTTTAAACATCATTTTCTATTTTATCATTACTTTTCACTTTTTTGTTTTTTTCAACAATAATGTCTCCAAATAACCTATCTTGCCTTGTAGTAACTTTACTTCTTCTAGTTAATTCAAGTAAACCTGTAAATGCTGTAACCACTTCGGCTTTTGGTTTTGATTTGGTTGAAAATAGTTTATTAAATACAAATTTTGGTTTTTTAGATAATTCTTTAAATATTTCTCTAACTTTACTAGTTACTGAATAAGTATCTCTAATTGCTATTTTTTCAATATTTTCAGCATTTTTATTTATTTTGTTTTCAAGGTTTTCCATTAATTTTTTATAATTAGAATATAATAATTCATATGAATAGTCTTTTTCAATTTTTTGTTTTGGAAGTTTAATTTCTTCAGGAATTTTATAAAATCTTTTATGATTTTCTTCATACATTACTTTAAATTTTTTTGAAATCTCTTTATATTTTTTATATTCAATAATTCTCCTTATTAGTTCTTCTTCTGATAATTCTGATTCATCTTCATTTTCTTTTGGAAGTAATTCTTTTGATTTAATATATACTAATGTACTTGCAATAACTAAAAATTCACTTGTAATATCTAGGTTTTGTTTCTCCATTTCATTAATATATTCTATATATTGATCTGCAATTTCTGAAAGTTTAACATCATAGATATCCATTTTGTTTTTATCTATTAAATGAATAAGTAAATCAAGTGGTCCTTCAAAATTTTCAAGTTTTAATGCATATTTATTTGTTTCTAATGTTAATATACTCATTTTACTCCCTACTTATTTTTCTAATTATTTCTGGACTATATCTTTTTTTATGTAAATAACTTTGAATTTCTTCAATAGTTTGATTTTCCCTTTTTTTGTTATAAATATTTCTCGCTGATAGTAACTCATATTCTTCAAGCATTTGGCTATTGGCTGATATGTATTTTTCTATTATTTCTTCTTTTACACCTTTAGAATAAAGTTTATATTTTAATTCAAAAATAGATAAATTTTTTAGTGCAATTGCTTCATGCATATATCTATCTACATAATTTTCATCATTAATATATCCTAATTCCTTTAAATTTTCAATAGTCTCCTCTAAAATATCATTATCTTCATTTTTAAATTTTTCACGTACTTCAGCCTCAGTTCTTTTTTTATAAAAAATGTATTTTAATATTTTCGTTTTTAATTTATCAATTTTTTCTAACCATTCAATATCCATCTTTATAAATTCTCCATGTTCTTTATAAAATTTGAGGGCGAGTAGGAAGTCTCGCCCTTAAATTATTTTTATTCTTCTGTTTCGTCTTTTTCTTCATCTTCATCAATTTCTACTGAAGTTTTGTCTTCTAATGCTTGTTCAAAAGCTTTGCTATAATTATCTCTAATTTTTTGTTCAACTTCTTCCATTACTTTTGGATTATCTTTTAAGTATTTCTTAACATTTTCTCTTCCTTGTCCTATTTTTTCCCCTTTATAACTAAACCATGCACCACTTTTTATTATTATATCTAAATTTACAGCTAAATCTAATATACTTCCTGTTTTTGAAATTCCTTCACCATACAAAATATCAAATTCTGCTTCCCTAAATGGTGGTGCAACTTTATTTTTTACTACTTTTACTCTAGTTCTATTTCCTATTACTTCTCCATCAACTTTTATATTTTCAATTCTTCTAATATCAAGCCTTACTGAAGCATAGAATTTCAATGCCCTACCACCAGGAGTTGTTTCTGGGTTTCCAAACATTATTCCAACTTTTTCTCTTAATTGATTTATGAAAATTATTGCTGTTTTTGATTTATTTAAGACTCCTGCTAATTTTCTCAATGCCTGTGACATAAGTCTAGCTTGCAGAGCAACATGTGTATCTCCCATATCTCCATCAATTTCTGCCTTTGGAACTAGGGCTGCAACTGAATCAACTACTATTATGTCTATTGCTCCACTTCTAACAAGGGCTTCCGTGATTTCTAATGCTTGTTCTCCTGTGTCTGGTTGAGATACTATTAAATTATCTATATCTACCCCTAATTTTCTGGCATATATCGGATCTAATGCGTGTTCTGCATCTATAAATGCTGCTGTTCCTCCAGTCTTTTGTGCTTCTGCTACTGCATGTAAAGCAAGTGTTGTTTTTCCTGAAGATTCTGGTCCAAATATTTCTATGATTCTTCCTTTTGGTATTCCTCCAATTCCAAGGGCAACATCTAGTGTTAATGCTCCTGTTGGTATGGCCTCAACTTCCATAGCTTTGTATTCTCCTAATTTCATTACAGAACCTTTTCCAAATTGTTTTTCTATTTGTCCCATAGCAGCTTCTAATGCTTTCTTTTTCTCATCGTTTTCTTTCATATTTATCTCTCCTTACAAATTTTTGTTTGTTAAACGTTTGTTTGCATTTATTATATCTAATAAAATTTTTTTGTCAATAGTTTTTAATAATTTTTTCTATACCATTTTTCAATATAGTTATATATATTGTAGCTTGAAGGCTTTAAGTTTCCTGTTAAATTTGTATTATATACAAGTAAGTTTTTCTTTCTAGAAATGCTCATAAATGGTTTTTGTTCATTATATATTTCTATTATTCTTTTGTATTTTTCTTTAAGTTGATCTTCATTTCCTACTAAATTATTACTTTCTGCTATTAGGTTGTTAATTTCTTCATTTGTATAATTTGATATGTTTCCAGGTCCAATATATGTGTTTATATTAGGGGAAAAAGATGTAGACATATTCATCAAGATCGCATCATAACCGCCTCTTGAATTTATTAAATTATAATAATTATCACTATTTACTTTTCGAATTGTTACATTTATTCCAGCATTTGCCCATTGTTGCCTTAAATTTTCAGCAACTGCTACATTAGTTTCATTATCACTATTTACTGTTAGTGAAAATGTTAGTTTTACATATTTTTTTCCAACTAATTTTTGCCATGAATTATTTCTGTATGACCATCCATCTGCAATTAGTAAATTGCTAGCAGCTTCAGAATTATAGCCATTATCTATAATTTCTGATTGATATAAATAATTTCCATAGTCTAATGGAAAATCAGCAACTCTGTATCCATTTCCATAGCTACTCGCTATTGTATTATTTTTGTCAATATAGTATGATAGTGCTTTTCTTACATTGCTACTCGATAAATATGTATTTTGCACATTAAATGCAACATAATCAAATTCTCTACTATCAAATTCAATTGCAGCAAATCCAATTGTACCAATATACTGATTTACGCTGTTTTGTGATGTGTTAATTGTATCAATATTTCCATTTTTGAAATCATTGTACACTTCTCCCATTGTTGGATATATATTAATATTTATCTTTTCAAGTACACTATTTTTTTCTGAATTCCAGTAATCACTGTTTTTTTCAAGTCCTATTACCTTTTCATCATATGATGTAATTTTAAACATTCCTGTCCCAATTGGTAAATTAGTTCTTTCAGAATTCATAAAATCATAATCCCTATAGTATTCTGAAGACATTATTGGAAAGGTTAAATTATATTCAAAAAATGGAACTTGTGCATTTAGTGTAAGTTTAAGAGTATTATCATCTATTACATCACATCCTACAACATTATATACATTTTGAGAATATATTGAGTCAATATTTTTTAATAATTCTATTGTGTATCTAACATCTTCAGCTTTAAAGCTAGATCCATCTGACCATTTTACATCTTCACGTAATTTTATTATGTATGTATAATCATCAGTTTTTGAAACTTCACTGGCTAGTGCATATCTTTTGGAATAGTTCTCGTTTAGATCAATGAGTGGATCAAAAATTATTTTACTAATTTCTTGAACATGTTTATTTTTGCTGATTATAGGATTTATAGTATCTAATTGAGAAATAGCAAGCCTTAACTCTCTTACTACATTCTCGTTTTCTTCATTTTCTTGAACAACACTTTTTTTCTCAGTATTTTTACTTTCTTTTTTATATATTGAAAATGTAATCACAGCCAATACTATAATAAAAATAATAAAAACATATTTAAAAATATTAATTTTTTTCATTTGCATTTTTCCTTTTCTATTCACAAATAATATATACTATTTTAAATTTTGTTTCAAGGAATTTTAAAATAAAAATAGGGCTATTTTTATAGCCCTTAAAATTTATTTTCTTGATTCAATTATCAGTTTAATACCTGTTCGGTCTTCCCCTTCAACTTGAACTTCTGCAAATGCAGGAATACAGATTAGATCAACCCCTGATGGTGCGACAAATCCTCTTGCTATTGCCACCGCTTTAATTGCTTGATTTAAAGCTCCTGCTCCTATTGCTTGCATTTCTGCTTTTGTAGTTTCCTTTACTAATCCAGCAATTGCTCCTGCAACTGAATTCGGATTTGATTTTGATGAAATTTTTAAAACTTCCATTTCTTGCCTCCTATTTTTTTTAATTTGTACAATTGACATATACTTTTATATAATATAGTTATTCAGTTGTCTATAGATTTATGGCAAAAAATGGTAAAATCGTACGACCTAAAAACACTTATTTCGACAATTATTCTATAATTATTCGTTTTACATTTATTGGTCGACAATTTTCGTCATTTATTTCAAAAATACATCCATTCATTTTGGCATCACCTTCAGCTAATTTATATCTTTCTGGAATTGATGTTACAAATCTCTTAAATGATGTTTCGATATCCATTCCAATTACTGAATTTTTTGGTCCAGTCATTCCTAAATCAGTTATATATGCTGTTCCTTTTTCAGAAATTGTTTCATCTGCAGTTTGTACATGTGTATGTGTTCCATATAAAATAGTTACTCTTCCATCTATATATCTGCTCATAGCAATTTTTTCAGCTGTAGCTTCTGCATGAAAATCAACTATATAAATATCAGCCTTAACTTTATTTAAAACATTATCAATACATTCAAATGGATTATTTGATAAAACGCTCATAAATGTTCTTCCAATTAAACTTATAACGCATATTTTTTTACCATTTTTTTCTATTACAGTATATCCTTTGCCTGGTACCTGATTTGATAAATTTGCTGCTCTGATAATATTATTATTATTTATAAATTTAAAAATATCTTTTTTCCCCCATGTATGGTCTCCCATTGTAATAACATCAACACCTGCATTTATAAGTGAATTATACTGTTGTTCTAATAATCCAAAGCCATCTGCAGCATTTTCTGCATTAACAATACAAAAGTCTATTTCATTTTTTAATTTATTAAATTCGTTTTCAAATTTTTTTAAGCCTGTATGTCCAACTATATCTCCTATAGCCAAAATTTTCATTTTATCTTTCCCTTTCTTTTTTGATTCTCTAAAATAATACTATAAATTTATAATATCTTCAATAGAAGTTACTAAAATAGCACCATCTTTTAATAATTCATTTGTTCCTTCAGAATATTTATTTGTAATATTTCCAGGAATTGCATATACATCCTTTCCTTGTTCTATTGCAATATTTGCAGTAATAATACTCCCACTCTTTTTCCCCGCTTCTGTTATTAATATTTTATCTGATATACCACTTATTATTCTATTTCTCATTGGAAAAAAATATGGAATTGGTCTAGTCTTTGGAGAATATTCTGAGATAATTAATCCATTATTTTTTAATATTTTCATATAAAGACTTCGATTTTCTTTAGGATAAATATAATCAACGCCTGATCCTAATACTGCAATAGTTTTTCCAGTTGATTTTATTGAACCAATATGCGCATATGAATCAATTCCTCTCGCCATTCCGCTTACTATTGTGTAATCATTTTCTGAAAGTAAATAACTAAATTTATCTGTTATATTTTTTCCATATTCTGAACAATTCCTTGTTCCTATAATTGATATAATATTTTTACTGTTTAGAAGGCCTATATTTCCTTTTGCATAAATTAAGATAGGATAATCATATATATTTTTTAATCTTTCTGGAAATTGAAAATCTGTATATTTAATAATACTAATGTTGTTTTTAAGGCAGTATCTTAAAACTTCTTCTGCCTCTTTTATCTTTTGTGTATTGAATAATAAACTCGATATTTTTTCATTATTCGTAATGCTTTTATTTTTATTAAACCTTGCATTATAAATCTTTTTTGGTGTTTTATAATAGTTTATTAATTTTATTTTTTCAATTGGCTTTAAATTTAAAATTGAGAGCCAAATCCAGTAAATCATATCTTCCATATATACTTACTTTTATTTTGCCCCCAATTATTCTTTTTTTATTTATTTTGATTTTTAGCTGCTTTAATTACATTAGACATTAGCATTGCAATTGTCATTGGTCCAACTCCACCTGGAACTGGAGTTATATAACTAGTCTTTGGACTAACATTTTCAAAGTCTACATCTCCTTTTAGTTTTCCATCTGACATTCTATTTATTCCTACATCAATAACGACAGCTCCTTGTTTTACCATATCAGATGTAACAAAACCTGGTTTTCCAATAGCAGCAACTAATATATCAGCATTTTTTGTAATCGAAGGTAAATCTTTTGTTTTTGAATGACAAATAGTTACTGTAGCATTTTTATTTAATAAACATTGACTCATTGGTTTTCCAACAATATTACTTCTTCCGATAACTACTGCATTTTTTCCTTCTATTTCAATATTATAATCTTCTAATATTTTAATAATTCCTGCTGGTGTACATGAAATAAAAGTATCTTGCCCTAGTGATAACTTTCCAACATTAATTGGATGAAATCCATCAACATCTTTTTCTGGTGAAATTGTTCTAAAGGCTTCATTTATGTCTAATCCTTTTGGTATTGGACTTTGTAATAAAATTCCATTTATTTCTTTTTTCTTATTTAAGCCTTCTATTAAATTTATTAATTCTTCTTGTTTTGTTTCTTCAGGTAATAAATATTCTTCAAATTCTATTCCTATTTCATCACACGCTTTGCTTTTATTTCTAACATATATTTGTGATGCACTATTGTTTCCAACCATTATAACTGCAAGTTTTGGATATATTCCAGATTCTTTTAATAATTCAACTTCTTTTTTTAATGATTCTCTAGTTTTTTTAGCTACTTCTTTTCCATTTAATAACTCCATATTTTACTCCTAATATTATTTAAACTATTGTTTTTGGTCCAATCGCAAAACAGTGGTATAAAAGGCACTTACCATAAATAATGAAATAATTATTCCACCTATAATATCTGTTAGCCAATGAACACCAGATAGTAGCCTTCCGAATACTATAATTAGCATAACAAGTCCTGTAATTATATCAAAGATTTTTCTAATCTTTTGATTACTAATAAAGTCTTTGCTAATTATGATTGAACTTAAACATATACAAATTGCAAGTAATGTATGGCTAGATGGATATGATGCTTCAAGTTTTCCATCTTCTAGGACTGGCCTATAATTAATGATAACCTTTTCAAAAAACAGATATAAGGCAACTAGTAAAGCATAAAATGCACCTAATATATATAGCTTTTTGTTGATTTTTTTGAAACTTTTTTCTTTAGCTAATTGCCTAATTCCTCTTCCTGCATAAAAACAAGCTATACAAATTGGAATCATACCACAATATTTGGATATTTTATACCAAGTATCATTATATTTTATAGTGTTATGAGCTTTTTGATTGATTTCAGCAAATCCTACCTCTGATCCTTCAGGACCGATAGGTTTTACATCATTTTTTTTTACTAATAATGTAAATGTAATTGATAGTATTAGTAATAAAATACTAATTAATGTAAATATTTTAATCTTTTTCATATTATTATCCTTCGTTTTTTATAGTTCTTTTAATATGTGATATAGTGTTTCTTTAATAAACTCTGCTGAAGTGATTGGAGCGACTTTTCCAGGTAATGAAAGTGCCCATATTAGTTTCAATCCTAATTTTCTAGCAGCAGATCTATCTACTCCACCTGGATTTGATGATAAATCAATTATAGTACAATTTTTTTTGACTAATTGTAATCTATGTTCATCTAGTATCTGGAACGGTATTGTATTGATAATCAAGTCATAGTTTCCAAGTTCGCCTTCTAATTCGCTTAAATGAATAGGATTGTATCCATATGCTTTAATCCATGCAATATCTGAATTTTTTCTGGCTTCACATGAAACTTTTGCTCCAATTCCATCAAGCATTTTAGCTAACACTTTACCAACTCTTCCAAATCCCATAATTAATATGTTACTACCATGAATTGTTCTTGATGTATTTTCCATTGCTATTTGAATTGTACCTTCAGCTGTAGCTATTGTGTTTAAAACAACTAATTCTTCTCTTTTTAATAAGTCAATGTGATTAATGTTGTTCTCCTGTAGTTTTTTTTCTAATCCTTCTGATATTTTTCCAGCCAAAAATGTCTTATTTTTATTTGCCATCTCTGAAACAAGTTCATCAATTGAAATTTTTTCATCAGAAAATGGGGCACTTAAATTATCTGAATCATTTGTCATTGGAAGTGGTCCTATAATTATTTCTGAACTTCCTACCAATTCAGCTATACTAGCACATTTTTTGACATTACTTCTTTCAACTAATTCTTCTGCATTTTCAATTCCATAAGTATAAACTAAAAAGTCATCATTTGAAAGTAATTCAATCAATTTAACTATTCTAAGATCTCCGCCTATTATAGAAATTGTTTTATACATATTTTCCTCCTTAAATTTTTTTATTCTTTTGTGTTTTAAATTATTTCTTTTTGAATCTCTTCTTTTTCTTCTTCGTTATTTAATGATTTTTTTACTTCTTTTTCAAAAATCTTATCAACCTTTTCATTAACTCGATTTTTAATTTCGTTTTCACTCATTCCTTTTATTAATCCTACAGTTTCTTCAAGATATTTTTGAATTTCTTCATCTCTTTGTTTTTGTTTTTTTCTAACTCTATCATTTCTCTTTTCTGGTGTTTTTATATGTTCCTTAATAGAATTAAAAATTTTTTCTTGCAGAATTATTTTAAAATATGTTTCATCTAACTCTATAGCCTTGTTTGCAAAAAGTATTGCTTTATCTTTTTCCCCTTTTATTAAATAAATTTTTGCTAATTGATAATATGCTTTAGCTTCTAGTTCTTCTGACATTAAGCACTCTGCAAAATATTTTTCTGCCTCATCCAAATCCTCTTGAATTAATGCAATCTGTCCTAAAGTGTATTTAGCATTATATAATCTATGATTTATTTCTGCTGCTTTTGCATAATATTGTTTAGCATTTGAAAAATCATTTAATCTGGTAAAAACTATTCCTAAACTATAATATAGTTCATAATCTAATGGCCTATATTTAAGGGCATCTTGATAAATACTTGCCGCTTCTTTAAATCTATCTTGCTGGCATAGTAACTCTCCAAGTAAAAGAGAAGCATTATAATACTCAGGTTTATTTTCTAATAAATTTTGTAACATGGTTATAGCTTCATCTTTTTTGTCTAAAGATGTTAATAATTCTGCTATTTTATAATATGAATCATAATCATGTTTATTACTATCAATTGCTCTTACATATTCATCTATTGCATTTCTAATTTCTCCATCTTTTTCATATATTTTAGCAAGTAAAACATGAGCTTTATAGCTTTCTGAATATTTTCCTATTAATGCTTGTAATTTATTTTTTGCAGCTTTTTCATTTCCTAGCATTATAAGTATTTTAGCATAGCAAATTGTAAATAATTCAGAAAAATTATTTCCTCTATATTCTATAATAATTATAATAATTGGTAAAATTATAGATAATAAATACATAAACGCTTTTGCTATAATAGTTCCAAATATTTGACCAATTAATAATTCTAAAAAGTTTAACGCAATTCCTATTGCTTCAAATATCAGTATAAAAACATAATTTGCATCATTTTTTCTGATTAATTTAGAAAAAATAATCACAAACAAAGAAAATGCTAATATGTTGAATAAAAATTTTTCAATTAACATTTTTTCTTTTCACCCCTATTAAACAACCTATACCTTTATTGGTATAATACTACTATTTTTTCGGATTTGATTATATCACATGACCTCCCCTAAAACAAGATAATATTTTATTATTTTCAGAACATGTTTTTTCTTTGTTTTTATTGACTTTTACTCTTTAAATTAATATATTATAAAATATAATTTTAATAATAAAATGAAAGGATTATTTTATGGCTTTTGATGGAATAGTTACAAAATCAATGGTAAGTAATTTAAAAAATACCATTTTAGGTTCAAGAGTTAATAAAATTCTTCAACCTAGTAAATTTGAAATAATTATAAATCTTTATAATCAAGCAAATTATGCTTTAGATATATGTATTCATCCTGATTATTATAGAATATGCCTTACTAGTCAATCTAAACCTAACCCTACAAATGCTCTTAATTTTTGTATGTTACTTAGAAAATACTTAACTAGTAGTAAAATTACTAATATAGAAAGTGTCGATTTAGATAGAATAATTTATATAGATTTTGAAGGAAGTAATGAATTAAAAGATGTTACTAATTTTAGATTAGTTATTGAACTTATGGGAAGACGTAGTAATATAATTTTATTAAATAATAAAGGCTTTATTATCGATGCTTTAAAACATATTATTACATCTGATAGAGAATTACTTCCTGCTAGGAGCTATGTCTTACCAAAATCAAATAAATCATCTTTTCTTGAAATAAATTCATTTGATGAATTTTATTTTTTGCTTAATCAAAATCATATAGATAATTTAGCAGATCAGATATCTAGTACCTATACAGGATTTACTAAAATATTTGTTGAATCTATTCTTTCTGAATTAGAAATATCTGAACTATCACATGATATATATGATCTACGTAAAATTTATGAATACATCCAAAATGTTATTTCTAGTTTTGGAACCAAAAATATTTCATTTAAGAATTTTAAAAAAGATTATACAATTACTTTTTCTGCTTCTGAAATAGAACCAAATCAATTTTTAGATTCTTACTATAAAGAAAAAGAAGAAAACGATTTTTTTAAATTTGCTAAATTAGATTTATCAAAAACATTACTTGCGAGTTTGAAAAAGGCCTCAAAAAAACTAGATAATATAAATCAAAAATTAAAATCATGTAATGATTTGGAAAAGTATAAACTTTATGGAGAACTTCTAACTGCCAATTTATACAGATTTAAAGGTGATTTTGCATCAGAAAAAATTGAAGTTGAAAATTATTATGATAATAACAATTTAATTGAAATAAAACTTGACACTTCTATATCATATAGTAAGAATGCTGAAAAGTTTTTTAAAAAATATAATAAATTAAAAAATACTCTTCAAATTGTTTCAGTTCAAAAAAAGGAAACTGAACTTGAACTTGAATATATTGAAAGTATTATTTACTCTATTTCTAATGCTACAACTATTGAAGATATTGAAGAAATTCATAATGAATTCTCTGAAAATGTCTTAATGAAAAAATATAATTATAAATCTTTTCAAAAACTTGATAATGATAAAAATTTAATTAATAATCTTAATAAAATTAATATTAATAATTTTGATATTTACATTGGTAAAAATAACAAACAAAATGATTATCTTACTTTTCACCTTGCAGATAAATCAGATCTTTGGTTTCATGCGCAAGGTTACCATGGTGCACATGTAATTCTTAAAACTAATGGTAAAAGTCCTTCTGATGACATAATTTTCAAATGTGCTGTGCTTGCTAAACAAAATTGTAAAGCATCTTTAGAAAAAAATGTTTCTATTGATTACACATATGTAAAATATGTTAAAAGGCATCATAGTGGAAAAACTGGAATGGTTAATTATACAAATTATAAAACTATAATTGTTCCATAAAAGCTTTTCAAATCAAAAAATAAACCTATTTGATAAAGATTAAACCAAATAGGTTTATTTTTTTGATTTAAGACACACTTTTATTTTCTAAAATTATTTAAAATATTTGGATTTTGTGTTTGTATTAGCATATTTCTTTGGAACAAGTGGAGCCATTAAAACTTTTCCAGTTCCTTTATAAACATTTACTAAGCCTTCTCCAGAAATAGCAGATCCTATTAAACTTTTAGTAGCTTTTTCTACAGAAAAGTCTAATGATCCAGACCATGCAATTGCATAACTTCCATCTATTCTTATTTGGTCATTATTTAATTCTACCTCTATTAATTCTTCTCTTGGTACTGGACTTTCTAATGCAGCTAATCCTGTTCCAGAAAGTTTTAAGTTAAATAATCCCTCATTTCCAAATAATGCAGAAGAAACATTTGATCTTGCTGTAATATTATGTTGAACAGTTCCATCACATCCTAGGAACATTCCATCTTCTAAAACTATTCCATTTTCCCAATTTGAAATATCTTCAATAATGATATGTTTGTATGTTGGTTCGAGCATCAAATATCCTGTTCCTTTGTATACTGGTTTTACAGCTGATTCATTGGTAACTGCTCCCTTAAGGGCTTTCCCTAAAAAATCGCCAACACCTTTTACATCTGAACTTGCCTCAACACTTCCAATAGTCCATTGCATTTTTCCTGCACTTATCTTGAAACTTTCATCATTTAAAGCTACAAATACTTGTCTTTTTTTAATATTCATATGTGCTGCGAAATACTCCATGAATGCTGATTCTGGTTGAACACTAAGATCTTGTTGATGTTCTAAAATTTTAATTTTTCCTTGTTCTCCAACTACTTTGATGTTTTTGTTGTTTAACAAATTTTTGATATTATACATATCTACCTTCTCCTTTGTTTTATTATTTTATTTAATTATATTAATTAAATCTTAAATAAGTCTTTTTGTCTCTCTTGCTATCATCATTTCCTCATCTGTTGGAACTATGTAGACTTTAACTTTTGAGTCTTCTGTTGAAATTAATTTTTCAACACTTCTAGCAGTATTGGCTTCAACATCCAATTTTATTCCCATGAATTCAAGATGTTCACATATTCCTTTTCTAATATTAATTTGATTTTCTCCTACTCCTCCTGTAAATACTACAACATCTATTCCATTCATTACTGCAGCATATCTTGCTATATATTGAGCAACACTTGATTTAAAATTATTTATTGCAACTAATGCTCTTTCATTTCCTTCTGTACTTGCTTTCTCAATAACTCTAAAGTCTGGTGCAAGTCCAGAAATTCCAGCAACTCCTGATTCTTTATTTAATATATTTTCCATTTCGTCAACTGTTAGATTCTCTTTCCTCATTATATAAAGTATAACTGATGGATCTAAATCTCCACTTCTTGTAACCATTGGAATTCCTGCAAGTGGAGTTAACCCCATACTTGTTTCAACTGATTTTCCATTTTGAATTGCGCAAATACTTGCTCCTTGTCCTAAATGACATGTAACTATTTTTAAATCTTTTATGTCTTTTCCCATTATTTCAGCAACTCTGTTTGACACATACATGTGTGAAGTTCCATGAAAACCATATTTTCTAACCCCATATTTTTCATAATATCTATATGGTATTGGATATAAGTAGTTTTCTTTTGGCATTGTTTGGTGAAATGCTGTATCAAATACTGCTACCATTGGTTTTCCCGGCATTACTTTTCTTGAAGCTTCAATTCCTAAAATTGTTGCTGGATTATGTATCGGAGCTAGTGAATTATGTTCTTTTATAGTTTCAATTACTTCATCTGTAATGACTACAGATTCTGCAATTTTTTCTCCTCCATGTACTGCTCTATGTCCAATTGCAGCAATTTCATCTAAAGAATCTATTACCTTATACTCTGGATTAATAAGTTGTTTTAATGTAAAATCTATTGCTTCAGAATGATCCTGAGCATAATGTTCAATCGTTTTCTTTTGACCATTTACCTTATGTGTAATAAATGCTTCTTTTTCTCCTATTCTTTCATATTTTCCTGAAGCTAAAACACTTTCATTATCCATATCTATTAATTGATATTTAAGTGATGAACTACCACAGTTTAGTACTAGTATTTTCATTTTTTTACCCCCAAAATTATTTTTCTATAATTGCTTTTGTATCTCTAGCAATCATAAGCTCTTCATTTGTTGGAACAACATATACTTCAACTTTTGAATCTGGCGCAGAAATCTTTCCTTCAATTGCCCAAGTATCTTTATTAGCTTTTAAATCTAATTTTACTCCCATAAATTCCAATTGTTTACATATCTCTTCTCTTGATTCTGGCCCTCTTTCACCAACTCCAGCAGTAAATGTTATTACATCAACACCATTCATTGCAACAGCACATTTTGCAATATAACAAGCTATTGCATAATGATAATGATCTAAAGCAAGTTTGGCTCTTTGATTTCCTTCAGCTAAGGCTGTTTCAATATCTCTGTTGTCAGCTGATATTCCAGAAATTCCAAGCAATCCAGATTTTTTGTTTAGCATATTTTCTGCTTCATCTGGAGTCATATTCTCTTTTTTCATAATATATGTAACTACAGATGGGTCTAAATCTCCTGTTCTTGATCCCATTGGAATTCCAGCTACTGGTGTAAGTCCCATACTTGTTTCTACTGATTTTCCATTTTGAATTGCACAAATACTTGCACCTTGTCCAATATGGCAATTTATTATCTTTAAGTCTTCAACTGGTTTTCCAACTAATTCTGCAACTCTTCTTGAAACGAACATATGACTTGTCCCATGGAAACCATATTTCCTTATTCCATATTTTTCATAATACTCAAATGGTATTGGATATATATATCTTTTCTCTTCTATTGTCTGATGAAATGCTGTGTCAAATACTACAACATTTGGTTTTCCTGGCATATCTTCCATGCAAGCTTTAATTCCTAAAAGTCCTGCTGGATTATGTAATGGTGCTAATGCTGTACATTCTTCAATTTCTTTAATAACTTCATCATTAACTAATACAGAATGACTAAATTTTTCTCCACCATGTACAATTCTATGTCCTATAGCATCAATTTCTGATAATTCTTTAATAATTCCATATTTTTCATTTGTTAATTGATCCATAACAACTTTTAAAGTTTCTGCATGGTCTTTTAC
The DNA here is from genome assembly GCA_947303785.1 of uncultured Clostridium sp. Taxonomy (GTDB): domain Bacteria; phylum Bacillota; class Clostridia; order TANB77; family CAG-508; genus UMGS1994. The sequence goes on along the minus strand of CAMYZH010000015.1, from coordinate 9,997 downwards.
ATGTTCTTCTAATTTGATTTTTTCTCCATTAACTTTGTGGGTTAAAAAAGATTTTTGGCTTCCTATTCTTTCAAAGTTTCCTGAACACATTTTTTCTTCTGTTTCCATATCAATTACTTGATATTTTAATGATGAACTTCCACAGTTTAAAACTAAGATTTTCATATTTTACCTCCTAATTTTTATTTATTTTTTCATTCCTTGTACAGCTGTTATTGCAACAACTCCGGCAATATCATCACTTGAACATCCTCTAGATAAGTCATTTACTGGTTTAGCAATACCTTGACATAATGGCCCATAAGCTTCTGCCTTTGCTAGTCTTTGAACTAATTTATATCCTATATTTCCAGCATTTAAATCTGGAAACACTAAAGTATTACATTTTCCTGCAACCTGGCTTCCTTTTGCCTTACTTTCGGCAATTTCCGGTACTATAGCTGCATCTAATTGTAATTCTCCATCTACTTTAAGGTCTGGATATCTTTCTTTTACAATTCTAGTTGCTTCTATTACTTTTTCAGTCAATTCTGATTTTGCACTTCCATATGTTGAATATGAAAGCATTGCAACTTTAGACTTTTTTCCTACTAATTGCTCAAAACTCATAGCAGATGATGCAGCAATTTCAGCTAATTTTTCACTATCTGGATTCTCATTTAATCCACTATCTGCAAATACAAATATTCCATCTTCTCCATATTCACAATTTGGAACATTCATTAAGAAAAATGCAGATACAAGCTTTGTTCCTGGTGCAGTCTTTAAGATTTGAAGAGCAGGTCTTAATGTATCAGATGTTGAGTGTGCAGCACCTGAAACTAGTCCATCAGCATCCTCCATTTTAACCATCATCATTCCAAAATAAACTGGATCTTTTATAATTCTTTTTGAATCTTCTTCTGTTACACCTTTTTCTTTTCTTAACTCATAAAATTTCTTCCAATATTGATCATATTTCTCTGAAGTTTCAGGATCAACAATTTTAATTTTATCAATATTAGCCCCAATCTCATTAGCTTTAGCCTTAATAGCTTCGTTACTTCCTACTAAAATAATTTTAGCAAAACCTTCCATTTCAACTTTGCATGCAGCTTCAATAACCCTTTTATCTTCAGCTTCTGGCAATACAATAGTTTTAATATCAGATTTTGCTTTCTTTTTTATTGCTTCAATAATATTCATTTTATCCTCCCAAATAATAATATTTGCATGATGAAATTATATAAAAATAAGCCTTTAAAGTCAATCTTTTTTGTGTCAAAAGTGTCAAACGGGACGCCCTTTTTTGACACACTTTTCATTTTTACTTTATTTTTCCTCAAACTTGTATTAGAATTAGTTTGAAATTGTTAACATTTTTAGGGGTTATTATGGAATTTAAATATACAGTAAAAGATTCAGATAAATCGATAAAACAAATTTTAAAAAACGAATTAAATATGTCAGAAAGGTATATCTTAAAACTTAAGAAAAATAAATGTATACAAATTAATGGGCAATCTGTACACATTAATTATCCAATATTTGACGGTGATATTCTTTACATTTTTGAAAATTTTGCTGAAGACTCATCAAATATTGTTCCAAATCAGGATATTCCTTTGAAAATCTTATTTGAAGATGAATATCTTTTAATTGTTGATAAACAGCCTGGCATTCCTGTGCATCCATCTATTCTACACTATGAAAACTCGCTTTCTAATTGTGTTAAATATTATTTTAATCAGATTGGTTTAAATAAAAAAATCAGGCCAGTAAATAGGCTTGATAAAGATACATCTGGAATTGTTTTATTTGCTAAAAATGATTATATTCAAGAATGTTTAGTAAAACAGATGAAATCAAATACTTTTAAAAAATATTATATTGCCATATTAGAAGGAATCGTAGAAAATGAGTCTGGAACGATTAGTGCTCCTATTGCAAGAAAAGATGGAAGCATAATAGCAAGAGAAATTTCTCTTGGTGGTGAAACTGCTATTTCACACTATAAAGTTATAAAAAAATTCTCTTACAAAAATGGAAACACTTTATTTTCGCTAACCAAAGTAGAGTTTTCTTTAGAAACAGGAAGAACTCATCAAATAAGGCTACATTCGAAACATATTGGGCATCCAATTGTTGGTGATACACTTTATGGCAATCCATCAGAACTAATTTCAAGGCAAGCACTTCATGCTTATAAAGTTGAATTTATCCATCCAGTGACTAAGAAAATGATTTCTATTGAAGCTGAAATTCCAAATGATATGAGCCAGATTTTATTATAATCTGGCTCGTATCTATTAGTGTCAAAAAAGGGCGTCCCATTTGACACTATTTACCAAATCTCCAATTTTCCAAGTCCAATATTGGCTTCTTTCATCATTCTTACATGTTTCTCAAATGCTTCTTCATTTCCTTGAGCTTTACTTCCTAAATCAATTTTAGTAATATGACCTCCATTAGTTAGACTATGGTAAGGTGCCTCAATTTCTATTTGATCTTTAATAGAAATATTGTAATCATCTGGAAGTGCAAATCCAAATGTATATTTTTCTTTGTCTGTAACACCTTTTATTTTTCCAAATATTGATTTATCAATACTTGTTAAATACTCAATTGCAGCTTTTTCATGTGTTTCATACAAAACAAAATTTAGTCCATTTATTTCAGTAAGCTCATCTGTCTTTTTTCTCATATGTTTAATTATTTCTAATCCTAATTTTTGCGATTCTTTATCTTCACCATGATGACTTCCTGTAAGTGCTTTTAAACATTCAGCAAGGCCAATAAAGCCAATTGCTAGAGTTCCATGTTTGTTTATCCTTCTTAATCTATCAGCAGGTTTTAATTTTTCTGCATCAATCCAGTTTCCTTGTCCTACTAAAAATGGAAAATTATAAACTCTTTTATCTGCTTGAAATTCATATCTATCCATCAAAAAATCTTTTGCATTTTCAATTTTTTCATCTAAATCTTGGTAAAATGCTTTCATATCAAGCTTTTCACTTTTAGATTTACTAAATTTTAATCCAATTCTTGGTAAGTTTATTGTGACTGTTGAAAGATTACCTCTTCCTATTGATGATGATTTTGTTTTATCTATTACATTTTCATAAACACGCATTGTATTTCCCATATATGCAATTTCTGAATCAGGATCTTCTTGAGAATAACCTTTTTTGTTGAATGTGCTATCTAAGAATGAAAACATTATTAATTGTTTTTGGCTATCAACTTCACAAGCAAGTTGAAATAAATCATAATTTGGATCTTTTTTTTCATAATTTATTTTTTCTTTAACTTTAAATACTGTATAAGGATATTTAGGCTTTTCCTCTTTTCCAATTCCAGTTTCTAAAGCTAATAGAAAGTTTTTAGTAATCATTCTTCCTTCTGGTGATATATCTGTACCTAGGTTAACTGTAGAGTTTGGTAGAACCGCTCCTGCTCTTGATCTCATAGTATTTAAATTATGTATAAAAGCTTCCATTGCTTGATAAACAATTTTTTCAGTTTTCTTCAAAGCTTTATCATATGCAATTCTAAAAAATCTTTTTAATTGTTCTGATTCTCTACAATATGCATTAAATATACTGATATCAAATTTTATTGTAGAAATTTTTTCAATCTCTCTTTCCATTCCATTGACAGCTGCAAATATTCCAAAATCGGAATAATCTAAAAAATCCATAACAGTTTGTCTAAATTCCTTTTTAAATGTTTTAACAACACCTGGTGCAAAATAATAATCAAGTTCTGGAATATTTTGTGCACCATGTTGATCATTCTGGTTTGCTTGAATTGCAATTGCTGATAGTATTGAATATGTCATAATATTGTTTGGCTCTCTTAAATAACCATCTCCAGTTGTAAATCCGTCTGTAAATAATTTTTCTAAATCAATATTACAACTTGTAGTAGTTCCCATTGGATAATATTCTAAATCATGAATAAAATATTCTCCACTTTCATGCATATCAACATATTTTCTTTTTATTAAATATGCTTTTGCAAACTCATTTGAGATTGTTTGACCATAGCTAAGCATCGTTCCCATAGCTGTACATACACTAGCAGGCTTTCCTTCATCATGACTTGAACTCATAGATAAATTCTCAATTGCCTTCAAAAATTTATGCTGTTTTTTTTCATCGAAAAATAGCTTTCTTGATTGATTTCTTCTTTCTCTATATGTTGAGAAAGATTCATAAACATCTATATATTTGGCATTTTTTAGAGAATCTTCAATCATATCTTGTATTTCTTCAATTTTAAGTCTTTCAGGTTTTTGACTTTCTATTGTATTTAAAACCTTATTTAAAACTATGTTTATATCTTTTTCTGAATATTTATTTTCTCCATTTTCAAGCTTAATACTATCAAAGCCTTTCTTTATTGCTAAAGCTATCTTTGCTTTATTAAACTCAACTTTTTTTCCATCTCTTTTTACAACAATTATATTTTTTGTAGAGTCTTGTATATCTTCTTTCATATACTCCTCCTTTGATAATCAAATTATATATTTCTAATACTCTTCTTGTCAACAATATTCAAAATTACTTTCTTTAAAATCATTCAAAATAATTTTGATAGAAAAGTTTCATTATTTTATATATAATTTATTTAAATTTTTGGAATAATTTGTAATATTTTGAAAAAAATTTACTCTTATATGTAAAGGAGGTAGATTTATGCAACCAAATAATCCAGACGATATTTACAATAATTATTCAAATATTGTATACAAATATCTTTTATGCTTATCCCATAATGAAACAATATCTGAAGATTTAACTCAAGAAACTTTTGCAGTTGCGTTTGCTAAATTACATACCTTTAGATATGAGTGTAAATTATCAACTTGGCTTTGTCAGATTGCTAAACACCTTTGGTTTAAGCAATCTAAAAGAATCAATAAAGAAAAAAATGTATCTCTAGAAGAGATTGAAAATCAAATATTTTATGATAATGATATAGATTCAATTGTGGTTGAAAATGAAGAAAGAAGAAAATTTCTAAACACAATAAAAACATTAGAACCTAATTACAAGAATGTATTATATTTAAAACTTATTGGAGATTTATCATTTATTGAAATATCAGATGTTTTAAATCAAACACCTAATTGGGCACGAGTTACTTTTTACAGAGCTAAACAAAAGTTGAGAAAGGAGCTTGAAAATGAAAGAGAAAATCGATTGTAAAATAATTGAGGATTTATTATTACCATATTTAGATGGAACCTTAAATTCTAAATCGAAAGAAATCGTTGAAAATCATTTATTAAATTGTGATAATTGTAAAAATAAATTTGAAGAACTAAAAGAATCACTTGAAGAAAATCACGAGAACGATAAGAAATATATAAATTATTTAAAAAAAGCAAAAAGAAAAGAAATATTTAAAACATTGAGAACTGTTGCTCTGATTATAATTATTTTTATTCTCATATTATATTGTAGAAAATTTATAATTATAAATAATGTATTAAACCAGTCATCAAAATATTTATCTGGTAATAATATTTATATTCAAATCGTACAACATCTAAATAATGATTCAGCGACAATTCAAAAATATTATTACAAAGATGGCTTATCTAAACAAATAACGGCTGACTATTATCCGGATGATACAATTCACTCTTCAGACCCTATGTACTTTTCAATGAGTCATGAAGAATTCATTAAAAGTGTTCCTCTCACAATAGTCAAAGAAAATAAGATCTCAAATAAATTAGCCGCACCATTATTATTTTCTATGCATGCAGATAAATTCTATGTATCTAGTAGTAGTGATTTAGTTGATGGCTATGTATTAAAAAATACCTTTAGCGAAAACAATGGCTTATTCGAGAAAAATGGTAATCATAAAATTTTAATAGACAAAAAGACTGGATTACCAATGATTGAAATTAATGCTGGAATTTCAGCATCCAATTATAAAGATACAAATATTTGGAAGTCATATACGAATACAGTTATAGAATATTCTTATGAATTTGGAACAGTCACAGATGAAGATGTTAATCAATAATTACACATTTGTGACTAATTGATTTATTTTGCTTATTAATAGATTTATCTATTAATAATACATATGGGGTTGGTTTCATTAAGTGAGGTAAAAAAATGAATATAACCAAAAGATTAAAAGTCGTTATTACACTAGTACTTATAGTCGTTGTAGTTTTTGGAACTACTGTTACTGCATTTGCTTATTCTAATGGAGCAACAATAGGACCTGTTGCTCCTAGAACAACCAAACAGGGATATATTACTCGGCAATTAGGCAAAAGCCAAATCTATGGAGAATTAGTTAGTGGTAGTATTGCTTATGGTGAAAACATTACTATTCTTGTGGTAAAAAAGTCAAATGGACAAACAATAACTAGCTTTAATCTCAATTATGCAAACACTTCGTATTCTTATGGAGTTTCTTTTGCTCCAATTGGTGATTGCCGTGTTACTGTCCAAAATAATACTTCATCTATTGCAACGGTCCTAGTGCGTTGGCAATGATGTTGAACTCAACTCAAAAGCATAATTAATTAAATATACCAGCCCCATGTGGGTGCAGACATTTTTGTCTGCACTTTTTTTGTATATATACTTCCGGCTATGCCGGTAGTATATACAATAAAAATGAGGGGGTCCTAGAATAGAACACCCTCATCATCCTATAATTTCTTCATTTCTTCAAATCTCTTAACTTTAGCAGTTGTAGTTTTTATCATTTCCTCGTCAGTAACAACTAAATTTTTAATATGTTTATAATTTGGAACAGTTTGATTAATATTTTTAATATCTTCCCAAATTATAGTTTCAATTTCTTCTTTAGACTTGCCTTTAAACTGTTCTGGGTCATAAACAACTTTAACCGAAACAACTAGATCATCATCTTTTTCTTTTCCATAAACCATACATTCTTTTATATATGGTAAATTTCCAACTAAAGTTTCAAGTTCTTCAGGGTAAACATTTTTACCATTCTTAAGAACTATAACATTTTTTTGTCTTCCAGCTATAAAGAAGAATCCTTCTTCATCTTGTCTTGCTAAATCGCCTGTATGGAACCAACCATCTTTTATAACCTTATTTGTTTCTTCTTCATTTTCATAATAACCAAGCATTACAACAGGGCCTTTAACAATTAATTCACCAATTCCTTCTTCATTTGGATTATCTATTTTCATTTCAATTCCAGGAATTGGAAGACCAATTGAACCGCTTTTTAATGCTTTTAAACTTTCAGCTGCAACACATGGAGATGTCTCAGTTAAGCCATATCCTTGTACAACATCAATTCCGAAGTTTTTGAATCCTTCACAAACCTTTGGATCTAGGCTAGAAGCTCCACTTATTACCATTCTTATTTTTCCACCAAGTTGGTCATATATTTGTTTAAATAATTTTCTTCTAATATCAATTCCAAATTTTAATAAAAACTTACTTAGTTTTATACCAAAATTAACTTTTTTAGTTTGCCCAGTTTTTTCTATTGTTTGAATTATTTTTTTATAAATTGATTCTATAAGAAGTGGTACACAAACAAATTCTGAAACATGATATTCTACTAAATTCTTTTGAATATATCTTAATCCATCACAAAATACATTTGTGGCCCCCTTACTTAAAAACATTAGTATTCCTGTGCTTCCAAAAGTATGATGAAATGGTAAAAATGCCATATTCGTATCTGTTGATCTTACATCTTCGCATTTTGTCATTGCATAAATATCATATGCAATGTTTTTGTGTGAAAGCATAACTGCTTTTGCTGAAGATGTCGTCCCAGATGTAAATAAAAGAATACTCATTTTATTGCAATCAATCTTACTATCTATAAAATCTCTATTTCCTTCATTTAACAATTTCTTGCCTTGATTTATTAAATCTGGTACTGAATCAAATTCGTCTTGTTTATCCATACAAATATATTTTGTTAAATTTGTTTTTCCATTTTTCTTAATATTTTTTATTGTTTCTATATATGAACTTTCAAAAACAATTGCATCAGCCTTACTTAATACTAAAGAATTTTCAATCTCAATTTCAGGTAACCCTTTATCTAGTGGAACTACTATTCCTGTTCCATTAACAACTGCTAAATAAGCTGTCATCCATTCATATCTATTTTTACCAATAATTGCGACTCTCTTATCTTTCAGTCCCATTTCTATAAATTTTGTTCCTAGTCTATCAATTTCTTCATCAAATTCTTTATATGTAATATTTCTATATTCAGTATCTTTATCATCTTTGCCGTTTTTAGTTTTTATGATAAAAGCATTATTATCAGGATAATTTTTTACGGCATTTTTAATAACATCGCGAATTGTGTCAAACTCGGTTGCCTCATATAAATTCATTCTTTTGTCCATTGTAAAATCTCCTTATCTATCTAGTATCGCATACTAGATTATCATATAATTTTAAACATGTCAATGTTGACTAATATAAAATATGATGTTATTATATTAGTATTGTGAAAACTAGTTATATGAAAGGATGCGCTCTTTTATGGAAGAAAAAAATCTTATAAAATCACTTCATCTACCACGTTATAGTGATTTCCCACCTATTGATATTTATCTTGATCAATTAGTTACATATTTAGATCAAAATTTGAAACCTTTTATTGGTAAAAAAGGTGATGAAACTCCTATAATAACAAAAACGATGATAAATAATTATGTAAAACAACAGGTAATTCAAGCCCCAATAAAAAAGAAATATAATCGAGATCATATTGCTAGTTTATTTGTTATTTGTATTTTGAAACAGGTATATAGTATTAATAATATTTCAGATTTAATTTCTTATGCATTAGATAGAACAAATTTAGAGGTGGCTTATGATAATTTTTGTAATGAGCTTGAATCTGCTGTTTGCGCTGTTTTTAATGGAACTGATTATTCTATTGATTCTAAGTCTTCTTATGAAATTAGATTAATTAAAAGTTTGGTATTAACTTTTGCTCATAAATTATATGTTGAGAATATTTTTAAATTTAATAGTGGTGAGAAAGAATAAAAAGCTAATATAGAAATAGTCTTTAAACATATTACTACTATATTAGCTTTTTTTTATACGTATTTTTTTATCATTTCTAAAATTTCATCATGTGATACTCCATTTGAAATAATAGCTCCCTTTATATCTTTATCATATTTCTGATAATTTCCATAAAGATCAGTTACTTTTCCACCTGCTTCTGTAACAATTAGATAAGATGCTGCAATATCGCAATTTCCATGGGTAGTTCCTGGAAAAATATCACATGAAAAATCTCCAGTAGCAATTGCCATGCAACTTCGAGCTACACTTCCTATTGATGATATTTTTGATGTTTCTTTTAATTCCCTAAGTAATGATATTTCATCAATAATATTATTTTTAAAAATCTCAATATTAGTTTTATAGCCTAAATCGGCTAAGTGTTTACTGTTTACAGATATTTTTTTATCATTGCAATAAGCACCTTTGCCCTTTATTGCAGAATACATTTTATCTTCGTTCGGATTATATACTACACCTATAATTGGTTCTCCTCTATAAACCAATGCAAGTGAAAACACAAATACTGGTATATGTGTTACATACATACCTGTTCCATCAAGCGGATCACAGACCCATATATAGTCTGAATCACTATTATAATTTTCTTCTTCTCCTCTTACAGAATGATTTTCATATTTTCTTTTTACTTTTTCAATTAAATAACTATTTATTTTTTTATCAACAATTGTAACTGCTGTTTTATCTTCTTTAAAGTTTAAATTTATACTATCTTTATTATAATATTCCATCATAACTTTGCCAGCATATAATGCAATTTCTTTTGCAAATTGTAAATAATCTTCTTCCATATAATTCCCCTTTTAATTTTGGTTAAATTATATCAACATTATTTTTTTTTTACAATACAATATTTTTTTTACTATTAAGTAACTTGTATAAGTGTCAATGATGTGAAACATAAAAATATAAAATTGAATTATATAATC
>CAMYZH010000014.1 GCA_947303785.1 uncultured Clostridium sp. | reverse complement strand
CATAGGCTATTGTACTGAATGAATTGTCTTGTATGGTCATATCACTGGCTTCTTTTGCCACAGCAGTGCCGTCTCCCATTGACAAACCTACATCGGCAGCATTAAGGGCTGGTGCATCATTGGTCCCATCTCCAGTGACAGCAACTACGAGATTATGGCTTTTCAACAGTTTCACCAACCGTTCCTTGTTTGAAGGACGGGCACGCGAGAGGATTTTCAAATCTTCAACTCGGTCATACAGTTCCTCATCGCTCAAAGCTGCAAATTCGGTTCCTGTCATAATGTTACGGTCGTTATCTCCCTCTTTCCACAACCCAATTTGTTTTCCTATCTCTTTAATTCGTTTTTGTAAATCTTTCTGTGATATTAATGTTTTTATATTCATTTTAATTTTTGTAAGGTATTTTGTCCTTACACTCCTTCCTTCTTTTATATTAAAAAAAGCTAGCTTGTAGCTAAAATACATATTAGTATAAAAATACTTTTTCTGCATTTTATTTTTGCTAGCTTTTGGTATTTATTTAATATCTTCTCTTTTTATAACATGTCCTTCTGGCAAATCTCTTATGCACTTTTTCCACATAACTGTATATAAATCATCAGCTGGAATTCCTTCTTCGTTAACAATTTTTGTTGTAATATCTGCTTTGGTAAGTGTCGAGTTTTTTATAATTCTTTTTGATGTAACAAGTGCAACCATTGTTTTTTTGTTTTCTTCTTTTTTTGGTTTTTGAAAGTCATTTTTCATTATTCTGATTGCATTAGCATATGATACAAGTTCTTTTGCTTCATCTTGATCCATTGACCACGCAATTTCTACTCCTGGTCTGTCTTTCTTGTCAGTAAAATGTCTTTCAACTACTGAGGCTCCAAGTGCTAATGCTGCATAACAATGGAAATTATTTAAAGAATGATCTGATATGCCTACTACTTCTCCTGGAAACATTTGATGTAACTTATCTAATGTAGTTAAGTTTATTTTGTCTAATGGCGTAGGATATATGTTTGTACAATATTGTATAATAAATTTTTCATGATATTTTTTTATTATTTCAACAGCTTTTTTCAAACTATCTAAATCTTCAATTGATGCTGATAATATAATTGGCTTTTCTTTACTTGCTACATATTCAATTAATGAGGTATTTGTTATTTGGGTTGAACTAATTTTATATGCTGCAACATTCATTCTTTCAAGTCTATTTACTGCTGTGAAACAATATGGAGCTGATATAAATATCATTCCTTTTGATTCTACATATAGTTTTAACTCTAGTTCTTGTTTTTCTGTAAAAGTATTCATTTCATCTGTAAGGCTTGGGTCTATTTCTTCTTCTGGAGTATGGGTTTGGTGTTTAATAATTTCAATTCCTGCCTCATATGCACTATCTACCATAGCTTTAGCTACTTCTATGCTTCCACCTGGGTTAATTCCCATTTCTGCGATAACAACAGGATCATAGTCTACTCCTATTTTTCGTCCGGCAATTTCAATGTACTTTCCCATCAAAACTCCTCCTAACTCTCATATGGGTTGTACTCTATTTAAAATAATTATATTTCATAATAGTAGTTCTCCCTTAACCTGGTTGCATTTTATCATATTTCTACTATTTTTTCAACAAAAAATTTTAAAGCAGAAAATATCTTAAATAATCTATTTTCTGCTTTGTTATCTAAATATCTAAATCAAAATAGCTAGAATAATCATCAGTATCTTCATCTTCGAAGTCATAATCACTATCATTATCATAAATATAATTATTTGTTTCATATTCATAAGGCATTTCAAGACTTCTTTCAATATGACTTGCTGACTTATATACATATATTCCTATACTTATAAACAATACTGCAAGTAGTGGTATTGCAACCATTATAATTGATCCTCTTTCATTTTTCATTTTGATTTCTCCTCCTTTATTTATCATCCTTCTATAGTATATAAATAAAAAGTTAATATTTCAATAATACAAACTATACTTTTACGCATTAAATTTTTGTTATTTGATTTTTTTTTATATTTGTAGTAATATGATTTTGGTTTGTGAATAAAATATAAAAAAATATTTAAAAAAGGAGGTTTGTTATTTTTGGTATAAGCGCCAGAGCATTGATTTATCAATGCTTAACGAGGTTAGAGTTTATCGAAATATTCGGCGGATACTCTATGGCATGTTACTGCCATTAGAAAAAATTCAAAGCTTATCAGTAATGGTAGGACAATAATTTTTTCATGTAAATATATTTTTTCACACACAAATATTATGTATTACACAAATGTATCGTTTGTGGCTATTTGTTTTGAGCCATTTTTCTAAATGATACATGACTAAAAGGAGGTATTATATGTGGTATAGTTGGATATATAGGTGAAAAAAAAGCTAAACCTATATTAATTAATGGTCTTCTTAGACTAGAATACAGAGGTTATGATTCTGCAGGTGTTGCAACTATGGAACAAAGCGGAATTAATATTGTAAAAACAAAAGGAAGAGTTTCAGAACTTGAAAAAGTTCCTGCAATTAATTCTTTAAATGGATCTATTGGTATTGCTCATACTAGATGGGCTACTCATGGAAAACCTTCTGATGAAAACTCTCACCCTCATTGTGATTCAAAGAAAAACTTTGCAGTCGTTCATAATGGTATTATTGAAAATTATAATGAACTTAGAGAATTTTTATCTGGAAAAGGTTATACATTCTACTCAGAAACTGATACTGAAGTAGTACCTAATTTAATTGATTATTATTATAATCAAGATGAAAATAATGATGATAAAAGAATTCTTAGGGCGGTTGCTTCAACTTGTTCAAGACTTGAAGGAAGTTTTGCATTAGAAATAATTTCTAATTACATGCCTGATAAAATGATAGTTGTAAGAAAAGACAGCCCACTTGTAATTGGAAAAACAGATTCAGAAAACTATATTAGTTCTGATATTCCAGCTATTTTATCTTATACAAAAGATTTTTATCTTTTAAATGATTATGAATATGTTGTTTTATCAAAAACTAGTGCTGAATTTTATGATAAAGATCTAAATCCAATTAACAAACAAACTGTTAATATTGATTGGAATGCTTCTGCTGCAGAAAAAGAAGGTTATCCTGATTTTATGTTAAAAGAAATCAATGAACAACCAAAATCTATTAGAGAAACTATTGGTTCTAGATTAACTGCAGATGGAAAATGTTCTATAGAAGGTTTAGATTTATCAAAAGAATATTTAGAATCTGTAAATAGAATTTATGTAATAGCTTGTGGTACTGCTATGCATGCAGGTCTTGCTATTAAACAATTATTTGAAAAACTTTGTCATATACAAACTGAAGTTGATATTGCTTCAGAATTTAGATATAGAGATCCTTTGGTTGATGAAAAAACATTAGTTATTTCAATTAGCCAATCTGGTGAAACTGCTGATACTATTGCAGCTGTTAAATTATCTAAATCAAAAGGTGCAAAAACAATTGCTATAACAAATGTTATAGGAAGTTCAATTTCTAGAGAAGCTGATTATACACTTTATACTCATGCTGGTCCTGAAATTGCTGTTGCATCAACAAAAGCTTATACTTCTCAAGTTGTATTACTTGCTATTTTAGCTATCCATTTTAGTGAAGTTCTTGGAATACAAAGTGATGTGGTATCTCAATTAAAATCAGATATTTTAAAATTACCTGCAAAAGTTGAAGAAACATTAAAAAATATGGATATTATAAAAGAATTTGCAAATCGTGTATATAATGAACATGACATATTCTTCTTAGGAAGAGGAATCGATTATCCAGCAGTACTTGAGGGTTCTTTAAAACTTAAAGAAATATCTTATATTCACTCTGATGCTTATGCTGCTGGTGAGTTAAAACATGGTCCAATTGCTTTAATAGAAAATGATATTACAGTTATTGCAATTATGACTGACCCTAGTATAACACCAAAAACAATTAGTAATTTAAAAGAAGTAATAACTAGAGGCGCTAAGACTTTGGTTATTACAAATCAAGATTTAGGAGATAAAATCTTTGATAATGTGGTTACTATCCCTGATACTAACCCTCTTATCTCTCCTGTTTTATCAGTACTTCCTTTACAATTATTTGCTTATTATATTTCAAAACAAAAGGGATTAGATGTTGATAAACCTAGAAACTTAGCAAAATCAGTTACTGTTGAGTAACAAAAAAAATTACAAATACAAATCAAATCATTTAAAGGGGCGATTTTTCAATCGTCCCTTTATTTGTAATTTTCATCCTATTTTATTATTATCTATTTTTTTGTTTTTAGCTTGTTTTAAAAGATAATCAATTTTTGCTTGTTCTGATTTTATTTGATAAGAATAGTAATCTACTAAATCTCCTTTTGCATATTCAAAATTTTGATGTGCTAATTCTAATCTTTTTTGTGATTCTAAAATGTTTTTTATTATTTCTGCATCAGTTTCTTCTTTATTCAAATCTACAATAGGAACTTCTTTTATGTATGATTCTTGCATATATCTATTTCCTCCTATTCCTATTATATTCAAAATCGTGACTTTTATTCCATAATTTAGTAATTGTTGACAATTTTATAGAAATGATGTTATAATATGGATTATAAAGTTTACGGCAATAATGAGAGAATAGTAATAATCTAAGTTTTACAAGAGAGTCTGTGGTTGGTGAAAACAGATTAAAACATTTTATGAATCTACTCTTTAGCTTCTAACCTAATAAGTTAGACCTTTGGTATGGGTTAAATACTTTAAAGTAATAAATAAAGGTGGTACCGCGAACAGTCGCCCTTGTGCTAAAAATTAGCACAAGGGATTTTTGTTTTTATCACCTAAATAATATAAAGAAAGGAAAAAAACTATGATTGATATCAAATTTTTAAGAGAAAATCCCGATGTTGTGAAACAAAACATCAAAAACAAATTTCAAATGCACAAACTAGGTTTAGTTGATGAAGTTTTAGAATTAGATGCAAAAAATCGTGAACTTAAGCTTCATGGTGATGAACTTAGAATGAAAAGAAATGAATTAAGTAACCAAATTGGTGGTTTAATGAGAGATGGAAAAAAGGATGAAGCTGAAAAAGTTAAAGAACAAGTTGCACAAATAAATAATGAACTTACTGAAAATGAAGCTTTAGAAAAAGACTATTCTGATAAAGTTACTGCAATTATGATGAAAATACCAAATATTATGCATGAGTCTGTTCCTATTGGAAAAGATGATACAGAAAATGTTGAAAATGAAAGATTTGGTGAGCCAGTAGTTCCAAATTATGAAGTTCCATATCATACAGATATTATGGAAAGTCTAGCAGGAATAGATTTAGATTCTGCTCGTAGAGTTGCTGGAAATGGGTTTTATTATCTTGTTGGAGATATTGCAAGACTTCATTCTGCAATTTTATCTTACGCAAGAGATTTTATGATTAATAAAGGATTTACTTATTGTATTCCACCATACATGATCCGTAGTGATGTAGTTACAGGTGTTATGAGTTTTGAAGAAATGGATGCAATGATGTATAAAATTGAAGGTGAAGACCTTTATTTAATCGGAACTTCTGAACATTCTATGATTGGAAAATTCAAAGGTCAAATATTAGATAAAGCTGATCTTCCATATACTATGACTTCTTATTCTCCATGTTTTAGAAAAGAAAAAGGTGCACATGGTATTGAAGAACGTGGTGTATATAGAATTCACCAATTTGAAAAACAAGAAATGATTGTTGTTTGTGAACCAGAAGATAGTTATGAATGGTATGATAAAATGTGGAATTTTACTGTTGAATTATTTAGAAGTATGGAAATTCCTGTTAGAACTTTAGAATGTTGTAGTGGTGACCTAGCTGATTTAAAAGCAAAAAGTGTTGATGTTGAAGCTTGGAGCCCAAGACAACAAAAATATTTCGAGGTTGGAAGTTGTTCAAACTTAACAGATGCACAATCAAGAAGACTTGGAATTAGAATAAAAGGTGAAAAAGGAAATTATTATGCACATACCCTTAACAACACTGTTGTTGCTCCTCCTCGTATGTTAATTGCATTTTTGGAAAATCATTATCAAGAAGATGGTTCTGTTACAATACCAGAAGTTTTGAGACCTTATATGGGTGGAATTGAAGTATTAAGACCTAAAAAATAATTTTTTATGGAGTTTAAAATGATAATTAAAAATCCTAGATTTGAAATTTCAGCAGTAAAATCTGCTCAATATCCAAAAAATAATCTGCCTCAAATTGTTCTTGTTGGTAAATCAAATGTTGGTAAATCATCTTTTATCAATACTATGTTAAATAGAAAGAACTTAGCTAGAACTAGTAATACTCCTCGGAAAAACTCGCCAAATCAATTTTTATAATATTGATGATTCATTTTATTTTGTTGATTTGCCAGGATATGGTTATAGTAAGCTAAGCAAGCAAGAGCAAGTTGATATGGGAAAATTTATCGAGGATTATCTTGAAAAAAGTAATAATATTTCATTAATAGTATTGTTATTAGATATTAGACATAATCCTACAGATGATGATTTAATGATGTTAGATTATATAAAGAAAACTAATTTACCTTATATAATAATTGCAAATAAGGCTGATAAAATTGCTACTACAAAAGTAGATTTAGAGATTGCAAGATTAAAAAATAGCTTAGGTATTTCTTTTACTACTCTACTTCCATTTTCAGCTGAGCGAAAAATTTATACTGAAAATACTTGGAAAGTAGTTGAAGATTTTATTACTTTTCAATAGGCCTTATATGCAAAATAGCTGTACTTAGCATTTATCTAAGTACAGCTATTTTAATTATAATACACAAATACGCTTTATTTTTCTTTTTTTCCTTTAATCATTTTTAGCGCTTTTGGTCTGTCAACCATTATCTCATGTCCACATCCCATACATTCTAATTTAAAGTCAACACCTATTCTTTTTATTTTCCATTCCTTACTTCCACATGGATGTTGTTTCTTTAAAATTACGATATCTCCTGTGTTATATTCCATATCATCACCTTTTATTTGTAGTATATCTAGTATTTTATTTCAAACATTACTCTTAAAGTATTACTTCTATTTTGAAAGTCTTGATTTAACTTCATTTTCTCCTAATACTTGCATAATTTCATATAAATCTGGTGTATTTGCTCTTCCTGTTAAAGTTATTCTTATAACTGTACTAATATCTCCTACATGACCTTTGTAAGCTTCAGGATTTTGTTTATATTCTTTAACTTCTCTTGCATATCCTAATTTTTCAGCTAAATCTTTCATTTTATCAAACCATGTTTGTTTATCATCATTTATGTCAAAATAATTTGTTATGTATTCTGATATAACCTTCTTAATTTCTTCTGGTTCATTTATTGTTTGATATTCAAAGTCTTTAACTTTTGCAAATTTATCACTAAACATATAGCTAATACTTTCTTTTACATCAGACCATTTTGCTATATCTTTTCTTGGCTTATTATTTCCTCTTTCGATATTGAATATTTTTAAACTATATTCTTTATCTCTTAAGACTAAATCATTTAATTCTTTATCAAATTTTTCTGACCAGTTTATAACATTTTCTAAAACTTCTTGGCCTGAATATCTTGATATTACTCCTTTTGAAACATCTAAAAGTTTTACCATATCAAATAGGGCACCACTTACTCCCATTTTTCTAATATCAAATTTGAATTCAGAAAGTGGTGCTTCTTTATTTGCCTTTCTCCAACTTTCAAAATTTGAATTAGCAATGTTCATAAGATATTCTTTTACAGCTTCTTTTGGAATTCCTTCTTCTGTGTAATAGCTTACAGCAGCTTCTGGATCTTTTCTTTTACTTAATTTGCGCTTTGAATCTCCATCTTGTTTCATAAGAGGAGCTGTATGAGCGTATTTTGGAACTTTAAATCCAAGTTCTGTAAATAATTGAATGTGTAATGGTATTGATGATACCCATTCATCAGAACGTGTAACTAGGGTTGTTCCCATTAAGTGATCATCTACAGCATGTGCAAAATGATATGTAGGTAGCCCGTCTGATTTGATTATTACTATATCTTGGTCATTTTCTGGAAAATCAATATTTCCTTTAATTACATCTTTATGCTTTATTTTTTTATCAGGATTTCCTGGTGATTTGAAACGAACTATGTATGGATCGCCATTTTTAATTCTTTCAGCTGCCATATCAATTGGCATATTTCTACATTTAGCCCATTTTCCATAATATCCTGTTCTTTCCATCGCTTTAGTTTGATTTTCAATTCTTATTTTGTCTTCTTCTGGAGTACAAAAACATGGATATGCCTTTCCTTGTTCAATCAAGTATTTTGCATATGATTGATAGATTTCTTTTCTTTTACTTTGAATATAAGGTCCATAATTGCCTTTGTCTGTTCCATCTATATTTACTGTTTCATCTGGAGCTAAATCATATTCTTCAAATGAATTTATTATTTCTTGTGCTCCATTTTCGATTTCTCTTTTTTGATCTGTATCTTCAATTCTTACGAAAAATACTCCATTTGTTTGATTTGCAATTGTTCTTGCAATTATTCCTTGAAATAGTCCTCCAACATGAACAAAACCTGTTGGACTAGGTGCCACTCTAACTACTTCTGCACCTTCTGGTAAATCTCTTCTAGGATATTTTTCTTCATAATATGATATTTCCTTCGCATCTGGGAATATTAAATTTGCTAATTCTTTATTATCCATACTTTTCTCTCCTACCTCTATTAATGAATGATTATCTCTCGATATCTTCATTTACCTTAATTTTTTATACTTCCATAATAATTGGTAATATCATTGGATCTCTTTTAGTTTTTACAAAAATAAAGTCTCTTAATGAGTCTTTTATTTTAGATTTAATAATTGACCAATCTCTAATTCCTTGGGTTTCAAGGTTTGCGACTTCATCTCTAAGCATTTTCTTTAGTTCTTCCATTAGGTTTTCTGATTCTCTAACATATACAAAACCTCTTGAAATTACATCAGGCCCTGCTACTATTTCTCCAGTTGATCCATCCATACTCATTACAACTATAATTAGTCCATCTTGTGATAAATGTTGTCTATCTCGAAGTACTATATTTCCAACGTCTCCTACTCCTAGGCCATCAACCATAATATTTCCAACTGCAACGCTACCAGTAATATTGGCTTCATCTTCATTTATTTCAAGTACTCTACCATTTGACATTAATATAATGTTTTCTGCTGGAATTCCTGTCTTTTTAGCCGTTTCACTATGTGCTATTAATTGTCTGTATTCACCATGAACTGGTATGAAGTATTTTGGTCTTACTAATGATAGCATTAGTTTTTGTTCTTCTTGACACGCATGTCCTGAAACATGTATATCTTCTAATGAGCTATATACTACTTCTGCTCCTATTTGCATTAAATCATCAATTACTTTTGCAACATATTTTTCATTTCCTGGTATTGGATTTGCTGAAATTATTACTAAATCATTTGGTGTAATTTTAACTTTTTTATGCTCTCCTGCTGCCATTCTTGTAAGTGCCGACATTGTTTCACCTTGGCTTCCTGTAGTAATTATTACTAATTGATCATCTGTGTAATTTTTTATCATATCAATATCAATAAAAACATTATCAGGAACATCTATATATCCAAGTTCTTTTGCAGTTGTAATCATATTTATCATACTTCTACCACATACTGCAATTTTTCTATTATTTGCAACAGCTGAATTAACTATTTGTTGAACTCTGTGTACATTTGAAGCAAATGTTGCAACTACAATTCTTTTTGTACAATTAAAGAATAGTTTATCCAATACTTCTCCAACTGTACTTTCTGACATTGTGTATCCTTTTCTTTCTGAGTTAGTGCTATCTGACATTAATGCTAAAACTCCTCTATTTCCAAGCTCAGCTAAACGTCCAAAATCCATTCTTTCATCATCAATTGGTGTGTAATCGATTTTAAAATCTCCTGTATGGACTACAGTTCCAACTGGTGTATGAATTGCGAATGCGACTGAATCAGGTATACTATGTGTACTTCTTATAAATTCAACTCTTATTTTTCCTAGTGTTATTGTTTGACCTTGATTTACTATTTTTAGTTTTGTACTTTTTAGTAATCTATGTTCTTCTAATTTATGACTAATTAGACCTGCTGTTAATTTTGTTGCATAAATTGGAACATTAATTTTTTGTAGTAAATAAGGTATTGATCCAATATGATCTTCATGACCGTGTGTGATAACTAATCCTCTAATCTTATCTTGGTTTTTCTCTAAATAAGTAAAATCTGGTATTACTAAGTCTATTCCTAGCATGTCATCTTCTGGAAATGCAAGTCCACAGTCAACTATTACAATATCATCTCCATATTCGAATACTGTTATATTTTTACCTATTTCTTGAAGTCCACCAAGTGGAATAATTTTTAGTTTTTCTTTTTTAAATCTAAAATCTAATTTATCGTTTTCTGCTTTAGATTTTAAGTCACTTTGATTTGTTTTTCTTGCAACTCTTTTTGTTCTGGTATTTCTTTCTTTTCTTGAATCTTCCATTTTTTCACTTACTGGTGATTCTTTTTTAGTAGCTACTTTCTTTACTTTTAAATTTCTTTCTCTTTTTAAATCTTCTGTTATTTCTGTCAATGTCCTCTCTTTTGGTTTAATATTCTCTTCTTTTTTTAATTCTTGAACAGTTTTTATAACTCTTCTTTTTCTTTTGTAGTTTTGTCTTGCCATTTTCTCTGGCTTTTGTGTGTTATTGTTTTCTTGTCTTTCCATATTTCCTCCTATTTTGTAATGCGCTATATAAAAATGTAAAATTTAAATTACCACTCTAACTCAATATGCTACAATAAGTTCTTATTGTAGCTTAATTTTATTTAATTTTTTACCCGATCCATTTTTCTTTTTATTTTTATATATACATCTCTTATTATCGCCTCATGCGATTCAACTGTTCCTTATTATACTCTAGATTCACTATTTTGTCAAACATGCATGAAATTTTTTACTTATAGCCTTATTAATAAAGCTATAAAAGATGTAGGCAGCCTTGCCTACATCTTTTATCCAAATATTCCTCTTTTTTTAATTGGAGGTTGTTCGTTCATAGTCTCTGCAAGTTTTGTAATTAATTCCCTTTGTTCAGGAGTTAATTTCTTAGGAACCTGAACATGAACAGTAAATACAAAATCTCCTCTCCAACTTCCATTTACACTTTTAAATCCTTTTCCTCTTAGAACAAATTTTGTTCCAGTAGCTGTTCCTTCAGGAATCTTATACTTTTCCTTAGTTCCATCCACAAGAGGTATTTCTATTTCAGTCCCAAGTGTTGCTCCTGTAAAAGTAATTGGTATGTCACATAACACATGATCTGATTTTCTTGTGTAAATTTTGTGTTTTTTAACATGTACATTTATGTATAAATCACCCTTAGGTCCATTTTTAGTTCCTGGTTCTCCTTCTCCTCTTAAAACCACTGTTTGACCATCATCAATACCTGCTGGAATTTTAACTTTTATTCTAGCTGATTCTCTAATTGTTCCTTTACCTCTACATTCGGTGCATGGCTCTTTGATTATTTTTCCTTCACCACCACAGTTTGAACATACTTTTTGTGTTGACATCTGGCCAAATGGAGTTGTAATAACCTGTTTTATTTTTCCAGTTCCATTACATACTTGACATGTTTGTGGATTTGTTCCAGGTTTTGCACCTGTTCCATGGCAATGTGAACATTCTTTATTTCTATTTACTATTATAGTTTTTTCAATACCTGTATATGATTCTTCAAAAGTTATTTCTATATTTACTTTTAAATCAGCACCTTTTCTTGGTCCACTTTTTCTTCTAGTTCCTCCACCAAATGCTGCTGAAAAGATATCTCCAAAACTTCCAAATCCAAAATCATCAAAGCCTGAAAATCCGCTAAATCCTTCAAAGCCAGATCCATATGAATAATATCCACCGTTTTGTCCGCCAAATCCTTGTGGACCATCATGTCCGAATTGGTCATACATCTGTCTTTTTTGTTTGTCTGATAATACTTCATATGCTTCACTAACTTCTTTAAATTTAGCTTCTGCTTCTTTTTTATTATCAGGATTTGCATCAGGATGATATTTTTTGGCTAATTTTCTATATGCTCTTTTAAGTTCTTCATCTGTAGCATTTTTATCTACACCTAAAACTTCATAATAATCTCTTTTAGTATTTGCCATTTTTCCCTCCACATTTTCAAATTCTAATGAAAGGCGACTTTACGTCGCCCTTCATTTAATAATAATTCATTATTTAGACTTTATTTGTTTTCTGAGTCTGTTTCATCATCTACTTTGTAATCTGCATCATAAACTGTTCCTTCTTTAGCTTCTCCTTCACTTGATGCATCTTCTGTTGCACCTTCTGTAGCTCCAGCAGCTCCTGTTTGTTTGTATAGTTTTTCAGAAATTTCATAAAATACTTTTGTTAGTTTATCTGTTCCATCTTTGATTTCTTCTACATTATTTCCTTCAACTTTTTTCTTTAAGTTGTCTATTTCAGTTTGAACTTTAGCTTTTTCTTCTGAGCTTATTTTGTCACCTAATTCATCTAATGTTTTTTGGCTATTGTAAATTAAGCTTTCAGCATTGTTCTTAACTTCAACTTCTTCTTTTCTTTTCTTATCTTCTGATGCATGTTCTTCTGCATCTCTTACAGCTCTGTTAATATCATCTTCTGTTAAGTTTGTACTTGCTGTAATAGATACTTTTTGTTCATTTCCTGTAGCTGTATCTTTTGCAGATACGTGAACAATACCGTTTGCATCTATATCAAATGTTACTTCAATTTGTGGAACTCCTCTTGGTGCTGGTGGAATTCCTGTTAATTGGAATCTTCCAAGTGTTTTATTATATGCAGCCATTTCTCTTTCACCTTGAAGAACATGTACTTCAACTGATGTTTGACCATCTGCTGCTGTTGAGAATACTTGTGATTTCTTTGTAGGTATTGTAGTATTTCTATCAATTAATTTTGTGAATACTCCACCATATGTTTCAATTCCTAATGATAATGGTGTTACATCAAGTAATACTAAGTCTTTAACATCTCCTGATAATACACCACCTTGAATTGCTGCACCTAATGCAACACATTCATCTGGGTTAATTCCTTTATTTGGTTCTTTTCCAGTAATCTTCTTAACTGTTTCTTGAACTAGTGGAACTCTTGTAGATCCACCTACTAGTAAGATTTGATCTAACTGGCTTGCTTCCATTCCAGCATCTTTTAAAGCTTGGTTAACAGGTCCCATTGTAGAATCAACTAAATCTTTGATTAATTCTTCAAATTTTGCTCTTGTTAATGTGATATCTAAGTGTTTTGGGCCTGAACTATCAGCTGTAATGAATGGTAAGTTTATTTGTGTTTGACCCATTCCTGATAATTCTATTTTAGCTTTTTCAGCTGCTTCTTTTAATCTTTGCATTGCCATTTTATCTGTTGATAAATCTATTCCGTTTGATTTTTTGAATTCTGCTACTAGGTAATCTATAATTCTTTGGTCAAAATCGTCTCCACCTAGTTTATTATTTCCGCTTGTAGCAAGAACTTCAAATACTCCATCACCAATATCTAGTATTGAAACATCGAATGTTCCTCCACCTAGGTCATATACCATTATTTTTTGATCTTTATCTGCTTTATCAATTCCAAATGCTAATGATGCAGCTGTAGGCTCATTTATAATTCTTAGAACTTCAAGTCCTGCAATTCTACCAGCATCTTTTGTTGCTTGTCTTTGACTATCACTAAAATAAGCTGGAACTGTAATAACTGCTTGTTTAACTTCTGTTCCTAAATAACTTTCAGCATCTGCTTTTAATTTTTGTAATATCATTGCTGATATTTCTTGTGGTGTGAATTCATCACCTTCAATTTTAACTTTTTTATCTGTTCCCATATCTCTTTTTATTGAAATAACTGTATGATCTGGGTTTGTAACAGCTTGACGTTTTGCAATCTGTCCAACTAATCTTTCACCATTTGGTGAAAATGCAACAACTGATGGTGTTGTTCTGTTTCCTTCTGGATTTGGGATAACTACTGCTTCTCCACCTTCCATAACAGCTACACATGAGTTTGTTGTTCCTAAGTCAATTCCTATTATTTTTGACATATTATAATTCCTCCTTAAAATATTTATTATCTTAATATTATTCTTTTGTACACATTTATTTTTAAATTTGATAACTAATTAATTTGCTACTATTACCATTGAATGTCTAATTACTTTATTTCCAATGATGTAGCCTTTTCTAAATTCTTCTTTTATCATGTTTGGTCCAAGTTTTTCGTCTGTTACATGACTTACTGCTTCGTGTAATTCTGGATCAAATGTTTTTCCAACTGTTTCAATTTCTTTAACTCCATTAAAAGCTAATACATCTTTTAATTGTTTAAGTACAAGTTTTATTCCTTCTTCATATGCAGTATCTTTTGTTCCAGCACTTATGGCTTTTTCTAAATTGTCTATAATTGGTAAAATGTTAATCATAATGTCTGATATAAGCATGTTTCTTAGAGATTCTTTTTCTTTCATTGTTCTTTTTTTGTAGTTTTCAAATTCTGCATAAAGTCTTTTATATCTATCATTTAGTTCTTCTATTTCTTTTTGGCTATCTACAACTTCTGTTTCAACAACTTCTATTTTTTCTTCTTGATTTTCTGATTTTACTTCTGCTTCCTTGTTTTCTTTTTCTTCTGCTTGTTGATTTTCGTTTTTGTTTTCTTCTGACATTTATATCCTCCTTCGTTTTATATATTATAATGATTAATTTTTATCATCATAGTCTTCTCTTAGTTTTTTACTAATATATTTCATAATTGAAATAACTTTTGAGTAATCCATTCTGGTTGGTCCTATTATTCCAATTGTTCCAATATCTTTGTCTCCTAAAAGATGATTAAATGTTACAACACTAAAGTCTTTTAATTTTTCATCTTGTAGTTCGTTTCCTATATATACATTTATGTCTTCTGCAACTCCAGTATTTAAAACTTCTGATACTAGGTCTTTTGCATCTAGTACATTCATAAAGTTTTTAGCAAGTTCTGCTTTTTGAAATTCTGGCAAATCAAATGATTTATTTGTTCCTTCTAAAAATAATTCATCATGTTCTTTAAAAATTTTATTTATTTCTGCAATTATTTTCTTTATGATTGTAATACTGTTTTGCATTTCTTTGGTTATAAATTCTTCAATATTTCCACCTAATTCTTCAATTGGTTTTCCAACCATGTGATTTGAAAATATTGTATTTAGATTGGCAATTTGTTCTTCTGTAACATCTTCATCAAATTTTATTATTGCTTCTCTTATAATTCCTGAGTCTGTAAGTATTATTGCCATCATTACTCTACTTCCAAGTAACACGAATTTTACATCTAATATTGTATGTGTTTCAATTTTTGGCCCAATCGCAATTGTTGTGTAATGTGTTAGTTCTGAAAGTGTTGTTGTTGCAATTTTGGTTAAATCTTCTAAGTCATTTACTGTTGTTTCTAATTTATTTTTTATATATTGCATTTCTTTTACTGTTAGTTTATCATCTCTTAAAAGTTCATCAATATAGTATCTATATCCTTTTTGTGATGGTATCCTTCCAGCAGAAGTATATGGCTTTTCTAAAAAGCCTATTTTTTCAAGTTCAGCCATTTCATTTCTAATTGTAGCACTACTACAATTAAGTTCTTTTACAAGATTTCCTGAACTAACAGGTTCTGCTGTATCAATGTATTCTTCAATTATTGCTTGAAGTATTTTTTTCTTTCTATTATCCAGCATTTTCATCCCCTCTTTTTTAGCAATCTTTTTATCAGTTTGCTAAATTCGTATATATATTATATCCAAAATTAGCAATTGTCAATACAATTTGCTAATTTTTTTAAAATATTTCACTTGACTTTTACGAACAGTTGTTTTATAATGTGTGAAGAATTTACAAAGATTGGAAGTGGTATTTTGAGTAAAGAGCTTATACATACACAAATGAATGTAAATAATAGACAAGTAAGAGTTATGAGAGTAGATAATATAGATTATATTTCTTTGACAGATTTAGCAAAATATCAAAATGAAAATGATCCATCTGGAGTTATACGAAATTGGATGTCAAATAAAAACTCTTTTGATTTTTATAACCTTTGGGAAGAATTACACAATGATAATTTTAATTCCGTGGAATCACACAGAATTAAAATTGATGAAGTTGGTTATAATCGTTTTACTATGACACCGAATCGTTGGAAGAAAGACTTTAATGCAATCGGAATTATTCCAAGTAGTGGAAAATACAGTATTGGAACATTTGCACATCCTGATATTGCTTTTGAATTTGCAAGTTGGTTAAATGTAGAATTTAAACTATATTTAATTACAGAATTTGAACGACTAAAACAAAACGAAAGCTATCAAAATAAAATCGAATGGTCTGTAAGGCGTGAACTTGCAAAAACAAATTATAGAATACATACTGATAGCATAAAGGAAAACTTAGTTCCTACACTAACTGAAAAGCAGAAATTATATGTATATGCAAGTGAAGCAGATATTTTAAATGTTGCATTATTTGGAATGACAGCAAAAGAATGGAAAGATAGAAATCCAACTTTAGACGGCAATATGAGAGATTATGCTAATATTCTTCAGCTAGTAATTTTAAGTAATTTAGAAAATCTAAATAGTGAAATGATTTCTCAAGGATTAGAGCAGAAAGTAAGGCTGGAAAGATTAAATAATATAGCTAAAAAACAATATAGTATTTTGCAAGATAGTAAAGGAATTGAAAAAGTTGAAATGTTAGATAATAATAATAATAATAATAATAATAAATTATTAAGTTAAACAAACTAAAATAGTAGATACACAATATGTTTATCTGCTATATACTTTTTTCTTTATTATACAAATTCTTGCCAAACTTGATTTGCTAAATCTAATCCCTTTTTAGTCAGTTTTATATTATCTAAATCTATTTCAATTAAATCTTCATCTACTAGTTTACTGATTTCAAATCTAAAATAAAATAATGGATTTATTTGAAACTTTCTCTCAAATTCAGAAATTACAACTCCATTTATTTTTCTTAATCCAAGCAACATGTATTCTTTAGCCATTGCTTCTCTTGTCTGTTCTTCTTCAATATTTTTTTCTTGATAATTATTAATATATTCTTCAATAGAATTTTTATTTGAAAATCTTTTTCCATTATAATAGCTATGTGCTGCAGTTCCAAATCCCAAATATTCCTTTTGACTCCAACAATCCATATTATGTCTAGAATTGAACCCTGGAAGTGAGAAGTTTGATATTTCATAATGTTCATATCCATTTGATTCAAGAAGTTTCTTTACCTTCCAATACATTTTTCTTTCTTCTTCCTCTGATGGCAATTCTTTTTCACCTGTATCTATCATTTGTTTCATTTTAGTTCCATCTTCAACAATTAATGAGTACACTGAAATGTGTTCTGGCTTTAAATTTATTATTTCATTTATTTGAAGTATAATACCATCTTCTGTTTCTTCAGGAAGCCCTATCATAAAATCTACATTTATATTTTTAAATCCAACTTCTCTTGCTAAATTGTATGTATCAAGAAATTCTTCATATGTGTGGATTCTTCCAATATTTTTTAAAATATGGTTATCAGTTGATTGAAGCCCTATGCTTAATCTATTAACTCCTGCTCTTTTATATTCTTCAAGCTTTTCTTTGTTTACTGTTCCTGGATTTACTTCAACCGTAATTTCAGCATTTCTCGAAACTATAAATTTTTCTCTGATTTTATCTATAATTTTATGTATATATGTTGAATCAATATATGATGGTGTTCCACCTCCAATGTATATTGTTCCTATATCAAATCCTGTATATTTACATTCATCAATCTCTTTAAGTATTGTTTCAATATAATTTGGTATAGTTTCAGATTTATTTGCAAAAGAGATGAAATCACAATAATAACACTTTCTCATGCAATATGGTATGTGAACATAAATTCCTATTTCTTTCATTTAATTACCTCTTTTTATTTCATCTGCAAATTCTATTATTTTCTTTAATCTGTGATTTACTCCTGATTTTCCTATTGGATTTTCTAGCATTGTTCCTAAATCTTTTAAACTCATTTCTGGATATTTTACTCTAAGTTCAGCAATTTCAATTAAACTATCTGGTAATTCTTCATATTTTTTCATTTTCTTTAGGAAGTTTATAGCTTCTATCTGAACCACTGATGCATTGACTGTTTTTGTAAGATTTGCTGTTTCGCAATTCACTTGTCTATTTACGGTGTTTCTTAAATCTTTCATTACTCTTATTTCTTCGAAATTAAGAACTGATTTTTGAGCACCTATAAATGCTAGAAATTTTGATATTTCTTCTCCTTCTTTTATATATAAGGTATTATTTGACTCTAAAATCTTTGTTTTTATTCCTGCTTCTTTTAAAATGTTTTGAATATACTTTGAAATATCGTTATCATTTAATAATATTTCTAAATGATATTTTTTATTTGGATCATTTATTGAACCACTTCCTAAAAAAATCCCTCTGACTAATGCTCTTTTTTCTTCATCTTGATTTAGTTCTTCAACATTTCTAAGTTTTGGATTTATTATTTTTGCAACATATACTTTTCTTATAGTTTCTGGCTCATAATCAATATTTAATTTGAATAGTATTTTGTAAATGCGTTCAATATTAAATTCATTTTCTGTAATAAATCTGGTTATATTTCCTTCAATTTTAGTATTAGATGAAAGCAGATATCCTATCAATTCTGCTTCAATCAAGTTCTTTTTTGAATATGTATTTATATTACTTAATTCTTCTTTTACGTTTGATGAAAAAGACATTTTTATTTTTTTACTCCTATTATTACTCTATCATTTCCATTATAATCTTTTATACATTTCACATTTGAAAACTCATTTTGTTTTAATATTTGTGAAACATCTTCTTTTTGTTTATAGCCAATTTCAAACAATAAATATCCACCCTTTTTTATGTAATCTTTTGCACTTTGGGTTATTTTTTTATAAAAATCTAATCCATCTATTCCTCCATAAAGTGCTAATCTTGGCTCTTTTTTTACTTCTTCTGAAAGATTTTCCATTTCTGTTTTAGTTATATATGGCGGATTTGAAACTATTATATCAAATTCTTTTTCTTTTTTGTTTTCAAATAAATTTGATTCTATGAATTGTACATTTGTGTTTTGAATCTTATTATTTTCTTTTGCAATTTCTAGCGCTTCCATGCTTATATCTGATGCATAAATATTTGAGTTATCAACATTTTTTGCAATTGTTATTGCTAAAATTCCACTGCCTGTACACATATCTAAAATTTTTGAATCTTTTTTGGCTATTTTTAATACTTCTTCTAGTAAGATTTCTGTGTCAAATCTAGGGATTAAAACATTTTTATTTACTTTAAACTTTGTTCCATAAAACTCTTGAAATCCGGTGATATACTGTATTGGAGTATTTTTATTCAAGCTTTCTATTCCATTTTCAAATTTTTCTTCTTGCTCTTTTGTTAATGCCTGTTTTTCGTTTATTACTAAATATGTTTTATCCACATCTAATATGGCAGATAGAAGCATTTTTACTTTTATTATTCTATCTTCTGTGTTCTTAAGTTTTTTTATTCCGTTTTTTATTGCTTCTTCAATTGTCATTTTGCCTCCATTTTGCATACTTTGTATTATCTGTTAATTATAAAAATACCCCACATTAGCCGTCATGAATAAGAATTTTTATGGACCTGTCCTAAAACAGGTGGGTGCCGTCCTAAATACTTATGGGTTTCTTACTTAATAAGTAAGCATACACGCCATATTCAGAGATCGTGCTCCCTTCTCCAATACTTGTAGGTTCTAAAAACTCTGTCAAAAACGCACCATGCAGGGATGTTCGTTTATTTATTTACTTTCTATGGTTATATACTATCATATTAATTTTAATTTTTCAACATATTTTTCATTAAATTATTTTATCATTCTTATTTCAAATTCTTTAATTAGTTGCTTCATTGCTAAATCTCTATGATTGTGTACTGCACTGTATTTTTCTTCTGGCATTTGGTTCATTGGTATATCAAATCCATCTGGAATAAATATTGGTCCATATGTAAGTCCACCTAATGGTCCAGGTTCTTTTGCTATTCTTCCTTTACATTCTCCTCTTGCTACGATTTTTTCGTCTGTATCTAAAATTATTGCTGTTAATACACATACAAAAGTGCAACTTCTGTCTTCTGGATTTTGGTATTGTTTCATTTTTTCTAATACTTTATTTATATTTTCTATTTGTGTTGGATGTTCTCCTGCGTATCTTGCTGTATATATTCCTGGTTCTCCGTTTAATTTATCTATACATAGTCCAGCATCATCCGTTATTATAATTCTGTTTTTTATGTTATTTTCTTTGCAAAATTGTGCTATTGCTCTTGCTTTTATTTCTGAATTTTCTTCAAATGTTTTTCCATCTTCAATTATTTGTTTATCAAATCCTATATCTTTTAGTGTATCTAGTTTTGCATCAAAGTTGTTTTCTCTAAATATTTTTTTCATTGCTTCTACTTTTGCTTGGTTTCCAGTTCCATATATTATTTCCATTTTATCTATTTTGTAATCAATATTGTAATTGACTAATCCTTTCTTTTAGATTTTTGTATTTTTTTCTAATATAAATATTTAAAATTTTGGTACATATGATTCTTCATTTTCTTCTAGATCTTGAAGGTATCCATTTTCTAATCCTAGTTCAAATAAATAGTTTTCAACTTCATCATATTCTTCTTGTGTTAGTTTTCTATTTATTTCTTCTTTTTCTTTTGCTTTATATGTTGGAAAATATTGAGCCATTAGGCTTATTGTTATGTCTTGTGGCATATTATTTTTTATCCATTTTAATACATCTTTCGAGTTTTGCAAATTATTTGGCATTATTAAATGTCTTATTATCATTCCTTTTTTTAACATTCCATTTTCATCATATTGGTTTTTCCTAACTTGTCTATACATCTCTTTTATTGCTTCTTGTGTAATTTCTCTATAATCACTTATATTTGATAATCTTTTTGCAAGTTCATTGTCAAAGTATTTGAAGTCTGGCAAATATATATCTATATATCCTTCTAGCATTTTTAGTGTTTCAACTCTTTCATATCCGCTTGTATTATATATAATTGGAATTGTAAGTCCTATTTTTTTTGCTTGTTTTATTGCTTCTATTATTTGTGGTACATATGGTGTTCCTGTAACTAAATTGATATTGTTCGCTCCTTTTTCTTGTTGTTTTATAAATATTTTAGCTAATTCTTGTATTGTTATTTCTTCTCCTTTTCCTTCACAGCTTATTATATAGTTCTGGCAAAAGGTGCATTTTATGTTACAGTTACTGAAAAATACTGTTCCAGAACCGCTTTTTCCGCTTATACATGGTTCTTCATCATAATGGATTGAGTCTAGTCCTATTTTTATTTTGCTTCCTGCTTTGCATCTTCCAAGTTGCCCTTTTGCTCTATTTACTTTGCATTTAAATGGACATAGTGTGCATTCTTCTAATTCTTTCATTTTTTCTCCTATGGCTTGATTATACTAGTTTGTGTTTTAAAAATCAATTGTTTCTTTATCTTGTTTTTCTGTTTTTTATAAAAAAAGAAGGCCCACAGCTGAATTGGTAGCAGCTGGGGCAGGAGGGTCTAGCAGTATTTACACTGCTGTCGGTATGCATACCAGCAATCAGGTGCAATTTGAAATACACCTTCTTTAGCGGCATACCAATTTGGATAGGCTGTTTGCATATTAAGCAGTTTCAGCTTTGCGAGTGTTTCGCAATTTTCCGGATTGGAAAATAGCAGTGCTTCTCTGATTTTATACCGTCCATCTGAGGTTATATCAGGAAGCTCCTGAATCTTCACATACTGCAACAGTGCTCTGTTACTTATTTCCATTAATTGGTTCCTCCTATTATTTTTTACTCTTTCGAGTATTCTTTAATTATACGCTTGTTTACATAAGTAGTCAAGTGCTTTGGTACTTTTTTCCAATTAATTTTTAATGGTGACACGCACTTTTGTTTTTATAATTCATATATTTTTATATAGATATATGGAGGTTGAAACATGCTTAAATTGTCCATTTTGCGAATATTTTTACATATAAAAAGATCCTCTTTAAATGTTTTTTTCGTTTCTAATAATAGTCTATTTCCTGAACCTTTATCTTCTTCAGAGGAAAAGTATTATTTAAAGCAATATGAAAATGGTAATATAAATGCAAAAAATATTTTGATTGAACGAAATTTACGATTGGTTGCACATATTTCTAAAAAATATTCTTCACAATTTGCATCTTTAGATGATTTGATATCTATAGGTACAATTGGCTTAATAAAAGGAATTAATAGTTATAATTTTGAAAAAGGAGTTAAACTTTCTACATATATTTCTCGTTGTATTGAAAATGAAATTCTTATGTTTTTTAGAAATTCTAAAAAATTAAATCAGGAAGTATATTTAAATGAACCTATTGGTAAAGATAAGGATGATAATGTAATAACTCTTCAAGAAGTTTTAGAAAATAATGAACGTAGTATTGAAGATTCTATTGATCTTAAATTAAAAGAAAAAAAATTAATGGAAAAAATGAATTCTTTGCTAACTGATCGTGAAAAAGAAATTTTGATATTGAGATTTGGATTAAATAATTCAAAACCTCTTACTCAGATTGAAGTTGCGAAGATTTTTGGAATTTCTAGGTCATATGTTTCTAGAATTGAAACTAAGGCAATTTCAAAACTTTCAAAAGAATTCATTGATTAAATGATTTTGGCGCCATAATAATTTTTTTATGACGCCTCATTCTTTTTATAGATTGTATGTTTTTACAAAAATCGTTTTAATGTTTCTACACTATCTTCTTGCATCGTAACAAAATCGTTTAAAATATTTTTTATGTTTTCATCTATTCTTTTGTTATTATTTATTAATCTTCTTCCTTCTATTATTCCCATATTTGTTCCTTGCATTAGTAATTCTGATAGTTTTGATGGTGTATCATCTTTTATTGTACGCATTTGTATTCCATACCATGTCATCATTTTTTCCATTTTACTAGTTTTATGTGGTTCTTTTGCTTGTGTGAACTTAGAGTATAATTCATTTACTCTTTCTGATATTTTACTGTATTTGTTGTATTCAACCTTTAATGTGGTTTTTAAATCTGCATCATGTGTTTTTTCTGAAATTATGCTAATTGCATCCATTCCCATTGTAGCACCTTTATTAATTTCATCTAACACGTCTAAATTATTACTTTCCAAAAAATCACCTCTTTAGTGTTAGTTTTTGAAAAATTATATTTTTTATGCAACTTTTTCTTTTCTTAATTCTTTAGCATGTTTTATTGATATATCATTTATTTCTCCTGTTGCTATTCTAGCTAATTCTTTTAGTACTCCATCTTCATCTAATAATTCTATTTTTGTTTTTGTTTTATTATCTTTAATTTCTTTTTTGATAAAATAATTGTAATCTCCTTTTGCTGCTATTTGAGCCAAATGTGTTACACATATTACTTGGTGTTTTTTTGAAATTTCTTTCATTTTTATTCCTACTTTTTTCGCAGCTATACCACTAATACCTGTATCTATTTCATCAAAAATTAGTATTGGAACTTGATCTACATCTGCTAATACTTTTTTTATTCCTAACATTATTCTAGACATTTCTCCTCCTGAGGCTATTTTTATCAGTGGCTTTGATTCTTCTCCCACATTTGTTTGAATTAAAAATTCTACATCATCTTTTCCTTTTGTGTTAAATTCATTTCTTATATTTATTTTTACTGAAAATTTAGCACTTATCATCTCTAAGTCTTTTAGTTCATTGTTAATTTGTTCTGACATGATTTGGCTATATTTTTCTCGCACACTATGCATCTTTTCAGATAAATCGGTCATTTCTTTTTCTATTTCTTTTCTTTCTTCTTTTAGTTCTTCAATATATGTAGATAAGTTTTCAATCATTTTTATTTGTTCTTCAACATCTTTTTCATATTCAAGAATTTCTTCAACATTATTTCCATATTTTCTTTTTAGATTTTGTATTAAGTCAATTCTTGCTTCTATATTTATTCTTTCTTCTTCATCAAAATATACATTTTCTTTGTAATTGTATAAATCTCTTTCAGCTTCTTCTAGCTCATAATATGTACTTTGTAATTGTTCTTGAGTCTTTTCATAATTACTGTCATAATCGCTTATTTTTTCCATCATTTTCACAATTGAGTTTAATTCTGATAATATTACTTCATATATTTTATAATGTGATTCTTCTAGATTTTTTTGTATTTTTTCTGAATTTAAGATTTTCTTTAGTTTTTCTTCTAGCTCCTCTTCTTCTCCTTTGCATAAATTTGCTTCTTTTATTTCATTTCTTTGATATTCTAATAGATCTAGTTTTCTTTGTTTTTCTTTGTCATCTCCATAATTCTTTTTTAGTTCATCATTTATTATTACATATCTATTGTATTTTTCTAAATATTCTTTATTTAATTCTTCTATTTTACTTCCTATGAAACCATCTAAAAATTTTATATGGCTTGATGGTTCTAAAATTGTTTGGTTATCTTGTTGTCCATGTATATCAATTACTTTTTTCATGAAGTTTTTTAATTCATTTACTGTGACTAACCTTCCGTTTATTTTGCAGATATTTCTTCCTGTTTGGTTTACTTCTCTTGATATAATATACTCTTCTTCATTTAGGTATATTAACATTTCTATAAATGAACTTTTTTCTCCATTTCGAATTATTTCTTTTGAAAATCTTCCACCTGCTAATATTTGTAATGAGTCAATTATTAATGTTTTTCCAGCTCCTGTTTCTCCTGTAAATACATTAAATCCTTCATTTAAGTTAATATTTATTTCATCGATTATACCAACATTTTTTATATGTAATGAACCTATCATATTATCCCTCCGTACATATGTTTGTATAACTATTATACTTCTTTTTCGATTTTTGTCAATACATTTGTTCGGTATTTTTGAAAAATTATTTTTCCCTTTTCTATTGACTATTATAAAAGTTTCTGTTATAAATAAATGGTACTATTTATGGCCCCTTGGTCAAGCGGTTAAGACGCCACCCTCTCAAGGTGGAATCATGGGTTCGATTCCCGTAGGGGTCACCAAAATAAAAAATATCAAGTATTCGTACTTGATATTTTTTATTTGCTATACTGCTGTTTTCCATTTTTTAAACTTTCGTCTAGTATTTCCTTTAATCTTTCATCTTTTTTAGATAAATATAAATATCCTATTAGCCCTTCAAATGCTGTAGAATACATATAATCTTCTGGATTTGCATTTTTAGGCAAATGATGATTTTCTGCATTTCTTGCTCTTCTTACTATTTCTTTTTCTTTTTCTGAAAGTTTATCCATTAGTTCTTTTAAAATGTTAGCTTGAGCTTTTGCTTTTACATATTTTATCGATTCAATATGTAGTTTATGTGGTTTAAGTTTTGTATTATTTACTAAATGTGTTCTTATGAATAATTCGTAAATTGCATCCCCCACATATGCCCATGTTAGTGGTGATAATAAATTTATATCGATTTCTTCTTTTTCTCTATCTATTAGTTCCATTTCTCTTTTCCTCAAATAAATTTTTCAAATTTGTTTCTTTTATTATAAAACATTTCTGCTAAATTTGACATTTTTCTAATGTTATATTTCCAATCTTTCCGCTTCTAAAATCATCTAAAACGATGTTTGCAACTTTTTCATCATCTACATTTCCACCTGATATAAGTGCTCCTCTTTTTCTTCCAATAAGTTGCATTAGTTTATAGTAGTATTGCTCATCATTTTTTATTAATTCAATTTCTTCTGAAGTAATTTTGTATTTTTCTATTAGTTCTTCTTTGTAGTTTTTCTCTAAGAATTTTATTAAATTATAGCATATTTCAACTTTTTCTATTACTTCATCTTTGATGCTTCCTATGTATGCTAAATTTAGTGCAACTGTTTCATTTTCAAATTTTGGCCATAATACTCCTGGGGTATCTAATAATTCGATTTGATTGTCTATTCTGATCCATTGTTTTTGCTTTGTTACTCCTGGTTTGTTTCCAACATTTAAACTGCTTTTCTGTGATAGTCTATTTATAAAAGATGATTTTCCTACATTTGGTATTCCAACTATCATAACTCTAATTGTCTTTCTGATTCTTCCTTTTTGACTTTCTTCTTCTAGTTTTTCTTTCATAACTTTTTCAATTGCTTGTTTAACTTGATTTATTCCTTTTCCTTGATTTGAATCTGCTTCTATTGCTGGAATGTTTTTTTCTTTAAATTTTTTTATCCATTTTTGTGTTTCTTCTTGGTTGGCTAAATCTGCTTTGTTTAAAACTATTATTCTTTTTTTGTTGGTTATTATTTTTCCTATGTCCGGATTTTGGCTCGATATTGGTATTCTTGCATCTAATAGTTCTATTACTACATCTACTAGTTTGAGGTCTTCTATTATTTGTTTTTTCGTTTTCGCCATATGACCGGGATACCAATTTATATTAGTTTTATTTTCTTCCACTTACATCACTTCCTTTTAATATATCTATTTTATCATGTTTATGTAGTAAACTTTCTTTTTACTTCATTAGTTAATTTTATTAAATTATTTAAATCCTTTACGAATTTTTCTTTTAAATATTCTAAAGTTTTATATGCACTTTCAATATCTTCGTGCGTTATAATTCCATGTTTTTCAGCTTCCAACAGTTCGTCTTCATCTATTACTATTTCTTTTCCTTCAGGAGTAATTATCATGTCTAAATATAAATCATCTTCATATGGTATTCCATTCTCTAATCCCACGCTTCTAGCAATGTCAAAATACCATTCTATAAGATTTTCATTGTCATCAAACATTATTGTTAAAGCATATTTTTCATTATCTGGATATAATTCAAACCATTCATAATTATTATCTTTTATACAGATTCTTTCAATTCCATTATTGACTATTAATGGTTTTTCAACGTTCTTTAATTTTATATAACATGCATATCCACTAAAATATTCTGTTTCTAATCTATCTTGAAAGTATTTTCCTTCAACTTGATTTGCAAATCTTCTCTTCATTTACTTCACCTCATTTATAAAGAATTAACAGTATTATTAAAAAATGTAAAAATCTCAATATTAAAAGTTGAGTGTTTTCAATGGTTTAAGCCAACCTTTCGAAAAATACTGATTACCCACTGAATCCTTGTACTTGCGGGCTTTTCTTTTTTATCTTCCATATTACACACTTTCCTTTATATTAATCAAACTATATACTATATTCAAAACAACACTCTTGATATTGTTTTTCTCCTATAATTGTTTCTTTTTCTTTTATAATTTTACCGCCCATTTTTGTATAAAACTTTTTTGATGGTTCATTATCTTTTAAACACCATAAAATCATTTTAGATTTATTTTTCTTTTTAAATTCATTTACAACATAATTAAACATTTTTGTTCCTATACCAGAATACTTTAATTCTGGTTTCACATATAATGCACATAATTCACAATCTGCTTTTTCAATTTTAGGTGAAAAGATGTTGTCAAAGGTATATCTGCAAAATCCAACAACTTCATCATTTAATACTGCAACAATAAAACCATTTGTCATATAATTTTTTTTCATTTTTTTAATTCTTATATCATATTCATTATTTAAATTACTTAAATATGTACTATCAACTATATCTTTATATGCTGATTGCCACCCTTTTATTTTAATATCCACCACTGCTGGCAAATCTTCTTCTTTAACATTTCTTATTATAACATCCATGCATAACTCCTTTTTTATTACAAAATGTAAAAATCTCTATTTAAAAAATCCAGTATTGTCAATGGTTTTATGGAAGTTTCTATAAATTAGTTTTTCGCACTGAATCTTTGTACTTACGGGCTTTTCATTTTTATCTTCCATATTATTCACTTCCTATATTTTTAATTATTTGTATATTTTTTTAATTCTTTTTTAAATTCATCTTCAGATAATTTACTTAGATATTTATCAAATGCCAATGGTGAATCTGTAATCTCTTTTCCCATCCAACTTTCTTTCACATACGCTTTTTCTTCATCTATAGAATTAAAAGAAACTTCTACTCTATATAATCCTAAATATCGTCCAAAATACTTTTTTATAGAAATTCTATTATCTTCTATTAGTAAATAGCTCTCTCTAATTATTTCTGAATATGCCTTCTCCTTTAATTCCAAAAAGTCTTTTTCAGATATTATATTCTTTTCTACTAGATTATTTTCTTTATCTAGAATTTCTTTTTCATATTTATTATTTTTCTTCTGAATTCTCAAATTATCATTTATATAATATCTCTCATATTTAATAGGATTACTTAAGTTTAACCCATCTAAAGACTTAATAATATATCTTTTGGTTAAATTTCTCATATGTCAACTTTCATCTCCCTTTTACTATTTGTCAACTTTGTTAATTATTCTAGATATAAAATATGTAAAAATCACGACATCAAAAATTCAGTATTTCCAATAGTTTGAGTGTGTTTTTCATAAAATCCCCGTATCCCATTGAATCCTTGTACTTGCGGGCTTTTCTTTTTTATCTTCCATATTACTTACTTTCCTTTTTATTTCTGTTATCAATTTGTTTTTGTTCTTCTATGTATTTGTAATTTAAACTATTGCTTTTAGATATTGCAGATTTTTTAGTTTCTTTTTCATATAAGTCTTTTGCTCCTTTTGCAACTCCTCCACCACGCTTTGCTACATTTAAATTTTCTTTTAATCCTTGTGGATGTTCTTCTCTTGCTATATCTCTTGTTGCAATCTCTCCTATATTTGTAAGTGCAACTTCTATATCTGTCATATTATCTCTTAAAGATTCCTTCCTAAGTCCTTTTAACTTTTTATATTCACTTGCCTTCATTCCAGACCAGCCTTTATATATTTCATTTGTTAAAAGTGCATATTCATAATTATT
The DNA here is from genome assembly GCA_947303785.1 of uncultured Clostridium sp. Taxonomy (GTDB): domain Bacteria; phylum Bacillota; class Clostridia; order TANB77; family CAG-508; genus UMGS1994. The sequence continues at coordinate 8,900 of CAMYZH010000014.1, read as the reverse complement.
TTTAATACCATTTTCTTTCCAAGTATCTGTCAATTTCTTTCTGTTTAGAATTCCATTTAATCTCTCTGAAATCCATTTATCACTATACCCTCTGTTTTGGTAATAGTCTATTGCTCGATTCACTGCTATCTCTGGATCAAATACTTCATCCACTCTTTCTTTTCCAAGTGTAGCTAACCACATTTTAAATGGTTCAGCTTTAGGTGATGGAACAGATTCAATAAGTCTAAAAATATTTTGCATATCTAACATATCAGTATTACGCATTTTGCCATCTTTTGCTCTTAATTTGAAAGTGTCACAATTTGTGACGGTTTCGTTTCCTTCTTTTATCATTCTAGATTTCAATGTTCTCCAATAATGTGAAGCATCATTACTATCAGTTAATGCACTTATAACATCTATGACACTAAAAAAATATTCTTCTTTTTCACTATCCCATACACTTCTAATTTCCTTATCTTCAAAGAGATTTGAAATTGTTTCTATTTTGTTATTATCCATAAAATTCCTCCTTTCTAATTTATTTATTACGCATATCCCGTCGAATTCGACGGATTTATATTCAATTTTAGTAAAATATGAAAGATGCTAAATTTGTAAAGTGTTCATTTTTGAACACTTTTAGCTAGTTTCCCATAAATCCGTCTCTCCAAGTTGATACTTGTACTTGTGGGCTTTTCTTTTTTATCTTCCAAATTACTCACTTTCCTTTTTATTGTTTGTACCAATTCTACAATCAATATAATATAGTTTTTCTCCATTATTTAAATCATGCAAATATTTTGCTCCAAATTTTTCATAATAGTTTTCTAAATCTGTTTTTAGAAATAATTTATCATATCCTAATTCTTTAGCCTCATTTAAAATAGCATTGTTTAGTATTTTAGAATATCCATTACCCCTATATTCTTTTTTTACATACATAGATGCATACCATGGAGTAAGTTTTCTATCTTGTCCATCTTCGTATTTAAATAGTGCAATAAAACCTAATAAGCAATTATTCTCAACTAATCCTAAAATACTTATAAACTTATCCCCATTTAATACTTTTTCTTGTTTCATAACAAGATATTCTTCCATATCATTCTCATTAACAGGTTCTCCCCATTCTAAATTGCATAGAGTAAAATATTCCTTTAAATATTCCGATTTATTCTTTATATCTATTATTTTCATTTCATCAATCTCTCCTTTTCAAATTTTTCAGAAATATGTAAAAATCTCTACTTAAAAAATCAGTATTTTCAATGGTTTGAGCATATTTTTCATAAAATCCACGTATTGCACTGAATCCTTGTACTGGCGGGCTTTTCTTTTTTAGTTTCCATATTACTTACTTTTCTTTTTATTTGGTAATGATTTCATAAGCATATCAAAATCGCTTTGTAATTCTTTCATTTCTCTTTCTCTATAAAGTTGAAATTCTTTCTCTGCTTTTTTTATTGCTTCTTCATGTGATATTTTACCATTACCTTCTAGTATTTTTCTTCTATTAAGTAGTATTTGATTATCTAATTCTTCTACCCAGTCTTGCATTTTCATTGTTCTTTGTTCTAGTGCTTGTAATTCCGCGAAATCTAAGAATTGTGATACTAGTAAATTTAACCTTTGCAATTCAATTTCTGATAAATAGTTTTTTGCAATCTTTACATCATCTATTGTAACATAATTTCCTTTAAAATTTGTCATACCAACATAAGGCTTCTCATTATCTACTCTATCATAAATTAATTCTGCCGCTGTATGTTCATGTACTGCATAATGTAATTTGTTTTGAACCGTTGCAAAGAATTTCTTTGTTATATCTGCTCTTGGATCATAGTCAATACTAGTTGCATATATATCTGTTACTTGTTGATAAAAGTTTCTTTCACTTGAACGAATATCTCTAATTCTTTGTAATAGCTCTTTAAAGTATCTGTTACCACCTTGTTTTAATCTTTCATCGTCCATTGTAAAACCTTTTTGTATATACTCGTGTAACCTTTGAGTTGCCCATATTCTAAATCTAACAGCTATTTCTGACTGAACTCTATATCCTAAGGCAATTATCATATCTAAATTATAATGGTCAATAATTCTCTTAACGCTTCTTGAGCCTTCATTTTGAACTTGTAAGAATTTCTTACAAGTTGAATCTTTAGGTAATTCATTATTTTTATAAATATTAGATATATGCATTGTAATATTTTCACGAGATGTTTTATAAATTTCTGCAAGTTGACTTTGTGTAAGCCATATGTCTTCATCAGTAAATGTAACATTTACTTTAGTGATTCCATCTTTATCTTCATAAATTAAAATCTCATTTTTATTATTCATAATTGCCTCCTTTTTTTATTTTTTTTCAAAAAATGTAAAAATCTCAATATCAAAAATTCAATATTATCAATGGTTTAAGTGGATGTTTATATAAATTGGTTTCTTGCAATTAATGTTTGTACTTGGCATTTTTCATTTTCCATATGAATCAACTCCTTTTTATGGTTTATCTTTATTTTTCGCTTCCCATTTGTTGTATAATAACATCTCCGTCACTTAGAGTTTTAAATTTAATGTTATGTTGATTGCAATAATCAACTGAAGTATCTATCAATTCTGTTTCTTTATGATTTGATTTATAATGAGGAAGAAATATATAATCAAAATATCCTAAGCCATTCCACATTGTATCAATACCATATGGATTAATATTCGGGTCATCACATATATCTAGTCCATGCATATCTTTTGCAAGCACACAAATTCCAGCACTATATCCTGCATATAAATAATTAGGATTATTTTCTATTGTTTTTAAATATTCATCAAAACCACTTAAATACATAGCCTGTCTCAATGCAAATACATTACCGCCAATAACATAAAAAGCTCTGAATTTTTCTAATGTTTTTATTAGTTCTTCTTTATGATTGAAGTAATCCTTTAGTGATATTACTGTAACATCAAAACCTATATTAGTTAATTCTTCTACATCTGCTTGTATTCCTTTTTCTTTTCTTTCACTTTCTGGATATATATCTCTTGAATTTGGTATTAAGCATATTTTATTACCATGTTCATTAATCCATTTTTTTAATTCATCTGCTTTATCTCCAATTTTATATGATGATAAATATAATTTCATATATAATCTCCTCTACAATTTTATTATTCTTTGTATATATTCATCTTTATATATTTAAAATTTCTGAAATATGTAAAAATCTCAATATAAAAAATTCAGTATTTTCAATGGTTTGAGTGTCAGTTTTCTAAAATTCCCATATCCAACTGAATTCTTGTACTTGCGGGCTTTTCTTTTTATATTCTATTGTTTACTCTTTCCAATATAATTAATTTTGAATTATCATATTACTTTTGGAATAAAATTATCGAATATATTATTCATAATAATTGGAATATTATGTAAATAAACATTAATTTGGTTTTCATTAGATTTTTTAACATCTTTTCCTGTTTCATCATCCGGAAAATCAGATATACCTTTTATAATAACACATTCTATATTATTTGCTTTACACACATAAGCAATGGCAGCTGATTCAGTATCTGCTATTGTAATACCATTATTTTTTATTTCTAAATAATCTTCCCACATAACAACTGCTTTATCGGCAGTACCAATAATACCAGTATTAAACTCAAAATTATACTTTCGCAAATCCAGTTCAACATTAAATCGTTCTTTTATTAATGGCTCAATTTCTTTTACAGTACAATCATATTGTACTGCTTTATTTGGCATAAATATATCTAAATTCTTGTATTTATTGTCTATACCTGCACATGTTCCAGCAACCACTATTTTCTTTACATTAAATCTATCTATCATATATTGAGTTGCAGCTGCTGATATTACTTTTCTACTTGTGCATTTATATATTATAAGTTTTTTATTATTAACTATATATTCAAAATATTCTCCATATGGATAGCTTTTTATTTTACTTTCATCAATGTTTAGTTTTTCTATTACTGCTTCCCATTCTGGAGTAGCAGCTATACTTATTCCTATCATTATTATCCCTTCTTTTATTATTAGATGTTTAAATCTCAATGTGAAAAAATCAGTATATTATTTCTTTATATAAAGTACTAAAATACTTTAAGTATTCTAATGTTTCATTATTTAATAGCATAGAATTAAATTCATCTATTGTTACATACTTGGCGTTTACAACCTCTCCATCATTATATTTAACACAATTTAAATCAATATCTTTTCTTATTAAGTAAATATCTCTAAAGAAACTTATATCAGCTCTTTCTTCAACTATTTGTTTTATTAGTTTAATTTCAGACTGATTTATATTGATTCCTATTTCTTCATTTAATTCTCTTATAATTCCTTGTAAACTACTTTCACCACTTGCCACTAAACCCGTTGTTGGCTCCCATTTTCCGCCATTATGTTTATCTTGCTTCCTTTGAGTTAATAATATTTTCCCATCTTTATTTATTATCCAACATGTAACAGAAATAATATATTCTCCTTTTTCTAATGAAGCTCCTCTTTTTCTTTCAACTACTTTCCCTGTTTTTTCTTTTTTACTATTATAAACATCTATGAATTCGCTCATATATCTTTTCTCCATTATATATGTTCGTTCTAAATTTCGTATTTAATCTCAGAATCTTTTATGTATTAATTTTATACTCAATAAATCTTAAAAAAATATTTATTAATTTTCAAAATAGAATGCATATCTACTATTATCCCTAATTAAACATTCTTTGTAATTATTGTTACTAACTTCTTTCACAACTTTTCTCCAAAATTCTTGTGCTCTTTTGTTCTTTAATAATGTTCTTATTTCCCATTTTCCTTTGTATCTTTTAAACATTTCCTTTGCCATAAATGTTCCAGCTCCAAGCTTTCTATATTTGTTTAGAACAAAAAATTCTGCAATTTCATTTTTCTCATCTTCATTAAATCTCTCTAAAACAAATCCCGCTAATTCATCATTACATTTTAAAATATATGGATGTCTTTTTTCTTCTTTCCAATACAATTCAATATATTTGCTTATCTTATATAATCCATTATCTAACAATTTAAAATCTGTAGTTTCATCTTCAAAAAAGCTTAATTCATATGTATATAATTGCATTAAATTTAAAATTATTTCTTTTTCATTTTCTTTTGTTGCATCACAAATTTCAAAACTCATATTTATATCTCCAATCTAAGCATATCTATTAGCTTTATTCTTTTAGCTTCTGTAATAGCTGCTCTATATTGTTCTATTATAGAAGTTTCTAATGTTCCATATCCCACTTTGCTTCCATCTTCATGTATAAGAGCCTGTCTTTCAAATTGACTATAATTAATATTTTTTCCTTGTTCGTTAACTGAGTTTTCAATTTTTGTTATCATAATTGGAGATTCTGCAGATTCAGGGCTTCTACTAAAATGCAGATATCTTTTACCAGTTGAATCAGTTAATTCTTCATATGTTTTTTTCACTTTTATTCACTCCAATTATCTATTTTTTACACTGTTTATCATTGAGAATCTATGTATCTATTTACAACCTCTTCCAAGTTTTTTATCATTCTTTCATATATCACTTTACCTTTTTCTTTAGTAGCAAAACTTGAATATCCAACATTTCCAATATACCCCTCTATAGGTTTATCATTTTTATGTTCTAGGTATGGCATAAAAGTTGTTATTGGAATATCAAAATCTTTTGCTGCGTTCATATCAACTAATTCCGGGTATAAATATAACATAACTGATGTTTCAGATTCGCATGCATGCCTTGTACACTCTTGTTTTTCTAGTAAGTCTTTTTGTTCTACTTCATATGTTTCTATTACATCAATATCATTATCTGCATCTTTTATAGCCTTTATGTGAAAAATATCCCCATGACATGAAACCGCAAAAAAATGTTTAAACCCATGCATTTTCCAATATTTAGTAATGCTATTTAGTGTGTCTTTTAATATTTCATAAGTTATTCCAGTAGTTCCTGTCATTATTTTATTATCTAATGGTAAATTCACTCCGTAATTTACTGTTGGAGCAACTAATATCCCATATTTCTCAGAAATCTCGTCACACATTTTTTCAGCCACAATTGTATCTGTGCATAATGGCAAATGTAATCCATGTTGTTCGCAAGTTCCAATTGGAATTAATAAACAATCCTTGTTTTCCAAATATTTTTTTATCTCTGTATATTTTAACATATTTAACTTCATTTTTTCCCTCCGAATCGTCTTCAAATATTCTTCATATTTTCATCTATTTTTTGATTTTAATTGTTCAACATCTATTCCTATATCTGCACCATTATCTGGTATAATAACAGTTGCTCCTGTCAATCCTTCTAAATTTGTATAGTGACCTATTTTTATTCCTAATTTTTCTAATTCTGTCATTTTTACTCTACCTTTCAAATCTTTTATTGTAAATATAAAGTTTTATTTTCATTCATTTTGATTAATTTCTTGCATCTTCTATTTGCTTTTTGCATTCATCTTTTAATATACCTGAAGTTATATTTATTTCACTAGAACATTTTTCTTTTATATCATATATTGTAACATTAGGATTCATGTTTGCTTCACTTTCCGCCCCAAAAATAAAATTATTAATCTTTGCTTTAATTGCTGCTGAAAAACACATACTACAACTCCATGCATTAGAAATTAATATATAGCTTGATAAATTTTTTGTATTTAATTCTTTGCACGCCATTCTAATTAAATTAATTTCTGCATGTGCGGTTGGATCTGTATCAGTATTAGAAGTATTATGTGATTTATATAAAACATTACCATTATTATCTAATAAAAATGCAGCAAATGGTGAATTACCATCTTTTATTGCAATGTCAACTTCTTCAATAACTAATTTCATTAAATCTTCCATTTTTTCGTTACTAATATTCATTCTAATCACCTTATTTTTTTTAATTGATTTATCCCAAACTCTTATTTATCTATATTCTCTTTAAAATCACCATAAAGTCTTTCATCAAAAGACTTTGTAATATTAATTATTCCATTAGAGATGTATTGAGCAGTTTCTATTGCTCTTTCGTAGCTACTTGAGGCCATATTTTCTTAACCTCTTTTTATTTTATTAATGCTCATGAAAGTAATTTTTTTATATTTTTAAATATTTCTATATTACCTTTATAACTCATTGGTGATATAGGACTTGGGTGATATATCGGAATTACTTTATAGCCATTTATATCAAAAGCTTTACCTACAATATCACTAAACTTTTTATATTTAATATCTAATACAGATTTAGTTGCTGAATCACCTAGTGATAATACTACTTTGGGTTTAATTATTTTAAGTTGCTTAAATAAGTAATTTCTACAATTTTCACTACATTTATTTAAATACTTTCTATCTTTTGGATAACATTTAATTGCTTCCAAAAAGTATGTGTCTTCTATTTTTAAATTGATTTCATCTAGTAGTTTTTGAAGTACTACACCAGATGGTAATAATTTATGATTTACATCATACCATGCAATTCCACTTTTCCTCCAGCCATTGTTAGCAGGTGCTTCTCCAAGTATTACTATATCATTTCTTTTACCAACTGATACTGTCTTACTATTAGGAAACTTTTCTATCATATCACCACATAAATTACACTTATGTATTTCTTGGTCTATATGTATTAGTTCTATTTATATCACCTCATTTTATTAAATATGTAAAAAATCTCAACATAAAAATTTATCTTCAATGTTGCTCACTGTCTCTACTATTTGATAATATTGTAATTGAATACTAAAATTTAAATAAATTTAACCCTATTTCTTCATCAAAATATCTGTCAACTTTTCCATCAATAATATTTATTATTATTTCACAAGTAGCACTTATGATAGCTCTATTTAAATGTCCTCCAAATACTTCTCCTTTGTCATTTCCAGCACTCATATGAATATGTGTATAAAACTCATTATTCATTGTGTTAATTGTTCCTGTTAGTGAAACAATTTCAAAATTTCCTTTAAATTCATTTGAATCAAATCCTTTTCTTATTAATAGCATCACTAACTACAATTATTTTTCCTATTGTAAAATATATAAAACCAAATAATAATATAAATCCACAATTTTGAATAAATGGCTTTATATTTTCGTAATTAAAGCTTGTTAATTTTGTAATAACATAATTTTCTTGTATAAACCAGTATGATGGAAATGCTTTAGAAAAATTTACAATATTACTATCTAACCATTGGCTTGGAACAAAACACCCTGAAATAAAGCTTAATCCTAATGATATTACATTTTGTATTCCAGAGATGACATTTACATTTTTAATCAGACATCCTATCATATAGGCTAAACATGTTGCAGTAATTGCAAAGCATAAAGAATTTATTATTAAAAGTAATCCATTCATCGTAATCATTAAATTTTTATATATAATAACACTGATTAAAACATATATTGCCCAAATTGTAAGGGTTAGAGTTAAATGTCCTAAAAGTAATTGATTAGAAAAGCTTCTAGGACTTAATTTGCTGACATTGTTTCTCTTTTTTATAGTTTCTTGGTTAAATATGCACATAATAGTTCCAATTACAAATATAAAAATTGAAAGAAATGCATAATTTTCAAAGCTATAGTAAACTGCCAGTTTTCCCATTTCAGATTGTTCTTCATCTGCTAATATAACTTCAATTTCTTTTTCTATATCCTTTTCTATACTGCTTATGATTTCACTTTCGCTCATTCCTATTTTCGAATAATTTTCGGCAATTTTAAAATATCTATTTACCAATAATTCAGTGTATTCTGAAAAATTCTGTGTCGATTTTTTTATTTTTATAGTTGGCTCTTTTCCATTTATTAAATCACTTCCAAAGTTTTTAGGTATTATTAAAACTGCATCAGCTTTA
>CAMYZH010000013.1 GCA_947303785.1 uncultured Clostridium sp. | reverse complement strand
AAATAAATGCGTTAATAAAGAAGTCTTGAAATTAAATTTTTAAGGCTTTTTTTGATATTTGTAAATTCTCTAAAATCTTTGTTATTCTTTTATCAAGACGTCTTAGAAAGGAGGGAAAGTGTTTGAATTATTAAATCCACAAGTACATGGATTTTCATTTTCATTAAATATGTTTGGGATTAAATCATAAGAATTCTCAAATGTCTGGTCTTGATTATCATTATTATTATTTTGAAAATTGTTAGAGCAATTGCAGTTTCTAAACATTAAAATTCCTCCTTTTTAGTATAAAGTATGAAGAAAATAAAAAAATGTTCTGTAATACTAGATTATTTTTTTTTTTGATGATATACTAAAATAGAAGTTTTTTAAAAAGGAAGTAATATATGGAAGAAAAAGAAAGTTTATTAAAAAATGAAATTTTTCGAATTTATTCGAGGTTTCATAATCCTGATGAAAGCAATTTAGCTAGAGATAAAGGTTTTAACGATTGTATTGAAGCTTTAAGAGTTTTTATACAAAATTCAGAATTATCTGAAGAAAAGTGGAATAAGAAGATATCACAAGATGAAGTGATGGATATACTTGTAGATTATTTTTATAAATCTCGAATAAATTTACCAGATGATTTGCGTGAACACATTAAAACAGATAGTAGAATGCAAGGTGAAAAATATGTTCGTAACATAATAAAAGACTGTTTAAAAAATCCAGATATGGGATATTGGTATTATTCTGGAGATTATATCACGGAAAAAATATTAAAAAGCTATGTGAGTAAAGTAATTTCTGAAAAAGCAAAAGAGATTTCAAATTTACCATTTTCATTTGATAGCTATAAAATGCCAGATGGAGTAAATGGGTTACCTGTAGTAGAGACTATAATGCCTGCTGGCGTAGGAGATATTCAAGTAAATGAAATAATGGTAAATGATTGTGCAGAGCAACTTTTTGGTGGTACACAAACCTTATATCAAAATTTGGTAGCAGCACAAATGCAAAACGAGATTAATAGATTTGGAAAACTTACAAGAACTGCAGGTATGAGACCTAGAGTATCATATTCATTAGGAAATAATAATGAGTTGACAGCTGTTGCAGATATTGGAGATAAAGAAAAAATGCAAAAAGCTTGTGTACTTATAGGATATTATCCTGATAAACCAGAATGCAAGATATTAATTGTAACTGATGGAAAAGATAATGATATTGCTAGTCAAGAAGTTGCAAAACAAATGCTTAATTGGTTTGAAAGTTTGCCAGCAGAGTATATGAAAGAAGAAAATATAGAAGCTCTAAAAAGAGATTGGAATGAAAGATTACATGAGATACATGAAAATATAAAAGATAATTATGATGATGTAGGAACATCTTTTGTTGGAGCTATTGTTGGAGAAAATACAACACTAATAGCTTCTACAGGAGATTCAAGATGTTATGTTTTAGACAATGATAATGAATTAAAACAAATAACTATTGATGACACTGCAAAATTTCAAGATTGGTTTGGGGCAAGTGGATTTGAAGACTATACAGAGGATAAAGACATGTTAAGATTTAAAACAGAAGGAAATGAAGTTAGAAAAAGTATTGGTAAAGGAGAATGGTATTCAAATAGTGTTCAATTCCATACAATGCCAAATAAATATAAATATTTAATGTTATTTAATAGTGCTATTCAATGTTTGGCTGATTCTGAAATCGCAGCTATTACGCAAGAAACAAAACCAGCTGATTTAGCAAAAACTATTATAGATCGTGCAAGAACAAAAAAAGAGAATAAGTGGGAATTAGCTCATTTTAGAGGTTATACTCCAGAAATTAAAGGTGGAGATAAGAATGTAGCAACTGCAATTTATAATAATAATAGAATTAAAGGCGGAGATGAAAAATAATATGAAAAGACTAATGACAATTATTATTGATGATGAAGAGCCTAAACTATATGAAATTTTTTGTTGTTTTAATTATATTTTTACTAGAAAGAGTTATGTAGTATTTACTGATAATAGTAGAGATAAAGATGGAAAATTATTATTCTATGCAGGAAAATATGAAAAGATAGATGATGATACTCTAAAAGTTAATATAAAACTCGGAGATGCAGAATTGAAAATCGTTAATGAGGTAATAAATACTTTAATAGAAGGTGCAGTGAAGAGAATTCAAGAAGCTCAGTAAAAAAATACTGAGTTTCTTTTTATTTTAGTATTTCAAAAAATGTCAAAATAAGGTATAATATAAAAGAATTGTTTATTATAGGAGAGAAAGATGCGAAAAAAGTGGGAATTTAAAGAAATTGATGAAAGTAAAGTAACTGAAATTGCAAAAAAATTCAATATATCTAACTTGTTATCTACAGTATTGGTAAATCACAATATTGTAAATGAAAAAGAAATTGAAGTATTTTTAAATCCTACAAGAAATGATTTTCATGATCCATATTTAATGCCAGATATGGAAGTTTGTGTTGAAAGAATTATAAAGGCAATAGAAAATCAAGAAAAAGTTATCATATATGGAGATTATGATGTTGATGGAATTACAAGTATCACTGTATTAAAAAAATTCTTAAAGACATGTGGGTTAGAAGTTGGATACTATATTCCAAATCGATTGAATGAAGGATATGGGTTAAACAAAAATGCAATAGATAAAATAAAGCAAGAAGGATATCATCTTATAATTACAGTTGATTGCGGTATATCAGCTGTAGAAGAAATAGAATATGCAAATAGCTTAGGGTTAGAGACTATTGTTACAGATCATCATGAGCCATTAGACCTTCTTCCTCCTGCAATAGGAGTTATTGATTTAAAAAGAAAAGATGAACATAAATATCCATTTGATAGTTTAGCTGGTTGTGGAGTTGCTTTTAAGTTATGTCAAGCACTTGGAATTAGACTTGGAATAAATGAAAAAGAATATTTGAAATATTTAGATATAGTTTGTGTTGGTACAATATCAGATATAGTTCCACTTGTTGATGAAAATAGAGTTATAGCTAAACTTGGATTAAAATTAGTCGAGGTTACTAAAAATCCTGGACTTAAAGCTTTGCTTAGTGCTTCTGGATATAAACAAATTAATTCTAATACAATTTCATTTGGAGTTGCTCCTAGAATAAATGCGTGTGGAAGAATGGGATATGAAGAAGAAGCATTAAAACTATTTCTGACCGAAAATCTTGTTGAAGCTTCAAATATAACTGAAAATTTGAATAAATATAATCGTACAAGGCAAGAGATAGAAAAAAATATTTATGATGAAGCTTTGCAAATGATAAATAAAAACGATGAAGAAACGAAAGCCATAATTCTTGGAAGTGAAAATTGGCATCATGGAGTCATAGGAATTGTTTCTTCAAAGATTACTGATATGTACTTTAAACCTTCAATTTTAATTTGTTTTGAAGGTGAAGAAGGAAAGGGTTCTGGTAGAAGTATTCCTGGATTTGATTTACATGAAGCTTTAGTAGACTTATCAGATTACTTAGAAAGGTTTGGCGGACATGAGATGGCTGTTGGATTAAGCCTAAAGAAAAGTAATTTTGTAAAATTTAAAGAAGCATTTGAAAAATATGTTGAAGAAAAAAACATTGGTGAAATAGTTCCAATAATTGAGATTGACAAAGAGGTTGATATTAAAAATATAACATGTGATACAGTAAGGCAATTAGATTTACTAGAACCATTTGGAGAGGCAAATCGTAGACCAGTATTTGCATGTAGAAATTTAAAGATTGATTCAATAAGAGCTTTATCTGATGGAAAACATTTAAAACTAACTTTAAAAGATGCGAGTACTACTGTAAGTGCGATAGGTTTTAATTTAGGATATTTATCAAGAGAATACATGTTAGGTGATAAGGTAGATGTTGTTGGAACTTTAGAAATTAATTCATTTAATGGAAAAGATTCTATACAAATAAATATAAAAGATATAATGAAATCATTGTAGGGAAAAGCAATTTTGGGAGGACTCTAAAATGAAAGAAAATGAAATAGATAGAACAATAGAAGATGTAATTAAGCTTGCAAAGGAAAAAAATAAAAAAATTGATAGTAAAAAGGTAATTAAAGCATTTAACTATGCTAAGGCAAAGCATCGGAGATCAAAAAAGAATGTCTGGTGAACCATATATAATACATCCACTTCAAGTGGCATATATTTTAGCTGGTTTAGAATTGGATACAGATACTATTTGTGCTGCTCTTTTACATGATGTTGTGGAAGATACTGATGCAACTCATGAAGATCTAATTAAGGAATTTGGAGTCCCTATAGCTGAAATGGTTGCAGGTGTTACTAAGCTTGGAAAATTGCAATATACAACCAAAGAAGAACAACAGGTTGAAGATTATAGAAAAATGTTTTTAGCAATGGGAAAAGATATTAGAGTAATATTGATAAAACTTGCTGATAGACTACATAATATGAGAACTCTAAAATATTTAAGTAGAGATAGGCAAATTGCTAATGCCAAAGAAACGATGGATTTATATGCTCCTTTGGCTAATCGTCTTGGAATTTATTCTTTAAAATGGGAACTTGAAGATTTGTCTTTTAAGTATTTATATCCAGATGAGTATCATGAGATTGTTAAGGGATTAGATAAAAAGAGAGACGAAAGATTACAGTTTATTGAGAAAATAATGGATGAGATCAGAGTGGAACTAAAGGCAGCAAAGATAAATGCTGAAGTTACAGGAAGGGCAAAACACATTTATAGTATATATAGAAAAATGCAAAGAGATAATTCTACTTTAGATCAAGTATATGATTTATTTGCATTAAGAATATTAGTAAATTCTGTTAGAGATTGTTATGCATCACTTGGAATTGTACATGACCTATATAATCCAATGCCAGGTAGATTTAAGGATTATATTTCAGTGCCAAAAAAGAATATGTATCAATCTATACATACTACTTTAATTGGCCCAAAAGGAACACCTTTTGAAGTTCAGATTAGAACTTGGGATATGCATAGGGTTGCTGAATTTGGTATTGCAGCACATTGGGCATATAAAGAGGAAAGCTATAAAGGAAAGAAAAAGGCTGTTGTTGTAAAAGATGACAAATTGTCATGGCTTCGAGAAACATTGGAGTGGCAGCGTAATACAGAGGATCCAGATGAGTTTTTAAATACATTAAAAAAGGAATTGTTTGAAGATGAAGTTCATGTTTTTACACCAAAAGGTGATATTAAAGTTTTACCTAGGGGAAGCACGCCAATTGATTTAGCATATTCTATTCATGAACAAATTGGACACAGGATGATTGGTGCTAAAATTAATAGTAAAATGATGCCAATTATTACAAAACTTGAAAATGGTGATATTGTTGAGATTATTACATCAGATTCTGCTAAAGGACCTAGTAGAGATTGGCTTAAATTTGTTAAAAGTAGTGGTGCTAAAAATAAAATTCAGCAATGGTTTAAAAAAGCTCAAAGAGAAGAAAATATTGAAAAAGGAAAAGAAATTTTAGAAAAAGATATTAAAAAGCTTGGAATGAAGCATAGTGAATTGTTTAAACCTGAGTGGGTACAAATTGCACTTGATAGGTATAAATATAATTCAGTAGATGATATGTATGCAAGTATTGGATTTGGCGCAATTTCATCATCTAAGATTATTGCAAGATTATTAGAGGAATATAAAAAAGAACATAAGGAAGAAGATTTAGAGAAAACTATTTCAGAACTTGCAAGTAAAAAGGTAGTAACAAAACCTTCTAAAACTGGAGTTGTTGTAGAAGGAATTGATAATTGTTTAGTTAAGTTATCAAAGTGCTGCAATCCACTTCCTGGTGATAATATAGTTGGATATATTACCAAAGGAAGAGGAGTTTCAGTACATAGAGCTGATTGTGTAAATGTTAAGGATTTATTTACAGATGGCGAAAGTAGAATGATAGATGTCTATTGGGCAAATGAAAGTAAAACTAGCTATAGTGTTGAAATTACTGTTTATGCAAATGATAGACAAGGTTTACTTGCAGATATTATTAAAGAGATTACAGGTGGAAAGTTTAATATTTTAGGATTAAATACAAAAACGACCAAAGATAAAATTGCAATTATTGATATAAATGTAGAGCTTGAAAATTTGGAGGAATTAAAAAAAGTTATAAGAGTATTAAGAAATATTGATAGTGTATATGATGTAAAACGTAATAAATAAGGGGAATTTAAGATGATACTAAAGAAATTAAAACTATTTGTAGAACATGAAAATTTGGTTACAAATTGTTATATTATAGTTGATGAAGATACAAAAGAAGCTATGGTAATAGATCCAGGAGCTGAAGCACCAAAAATTATAGAGATGTTAGATATATTAGAAGCAAATTTAAAATATATTTTCTTAACACATTGTCATGCTGATCATATTGGTGCTCTGGACACTTTAAAAGAGGTTAAAGGTGGTAAGATTTTGATTAGTAGAGAGGATAGTATTGGTTTGTATGATCCGGCTATTAGTTTAACTTATTATACTGAAACTCATAATCCTGAACTTGAAGCTGATTCAAGGGTTGATGATGGTGACTTAATTCATATTGGGAATATAGAATTTAGAGTTATAGCAACACCTGGACATACTAAAGGAGGTCTTTGCCTTTATTGCCCAAGTGAAGATATGATTTTTACAGGAGATACAATTTTTTCGGGTTCATGGGGAAGAACTGATTTACCAACAGGAAATATTGAGGAAATAATGGATTCTATAACTAATAAAATTTTAGTATTACCGGCTAATACTATTATTTACCCAGGACACGGAAAGTCTACAATGATTAAAGAAGAAAAGCCAATTTACTTTGAGCTTAGAAAAAAAGATTTTTAGGGGGAAATAAAAATGATACAGAAACCAAAGGGAACAAAGGATATATTGCCTGATGAAGTTTATAAATGGCAATATATTGAAAAAGTCGTAAAAGAAATATTTGAAAATAATGGAATGAAAGAGATAAGAGTTCCTGTATTTGAACATACAGAATTATTTTTAAGAGGTGTTGGAGAAACAACTGATGTTGTCCAAAAAGAAATGTATACTTTTGAAGATAAAGGTGGAAGAAGTATTACATTAAGACCTGAAGGAACAGCAGGGGTTGTGAGAAGTTATATAGAAAATGGCATGTCAAGTAAGACAACACCATTAAAATTATGGTATGAAATGGCTATGTACAGATATGAAAATGTTCAAAAAGGTAGATACAGAGAATTTAGACAACTTGGAACTGAAATTATTGGAAGCGGAAGCTATTTAGCAGATGTAGAGACAATATTAATAGCTTCAAAAATTTTTGAAAAATTAAATATTCCAAATATAAAACTTTATATAAATAGTATAGGTTGCCCAACATGTAGAGCTAAGTACCAAGAAGCTTTACGCAATTTCATTAGACCAAATTTAGATAGATACTGTGATACGTGTAAAACAAGATTTGAAAAAAATCCAATGAGAATATTAGATTGCAAAGAAAAAACATGCAAAGAATTGAATCAAGGAGCTCCTGTGATTATCGATTATCTTTGCGAGGAATGTAGCAAACATTTTGAAAATACTAAGAAGATGCTTAATGAGTTAGAAATAAATTTTGAAATAGATAGTAGTATAGTTAGAGGATTAGATTATTATACCAAAACAGTATTTGAATTTGTATCAGAAGATGATGGATTAACTGTTCTAGGTGGAGGAAGATATGATGGATTAGTAAAAGAAATAGGAGGACAGGATACTCCAGCTGTTGGATTTGCAGTAGGAATAGAAAGATTATTAGAAGTGTTTGAAAGATACAATAAAGGTACAGTAAAAGATAAAAAGATGGATATTTATATTGCAAACATTGGAGATAAGTCAAATGTATGTGTTACAAAGCTAGTTGATGAGCTGCAAAGTAAAGGCATATATGTAGAAAGAGATATTTGTCAAAGAAGCTTAAAAGCACAATTCAAATATGCTGACAAGAAAGGTGCAAAATATGTAATCACAGTTGGTGATGATGAAGTTATTAGTAATAAAGCTAAGATGAAGAATATGGAGACTGGAGATGAGATTGAAGTAGAGTTAAATGCTGATGATATTTTGTGTCAAATGGGACGGAGGATTTTGACAGTAGTGTGTCAAATGGGACGGAGCTTTTTGACAGTAAAATATATGAAAACTTGAATAATTTTTATATGATACATTTTTTATTCATATTATAGAAAATTAATCATATATTATTATAAATAGATAATGATATATGAGGTTGTAATGATAAATTTTAAAGTTTTTAGATTAGGAGATATAGGAAAAAATCTAGTAAAGGGAATGATACTGGTTATAGGTATTATACTTCTTACTAGATTTTTTAATGTTGCGAAAAAGATTGATTTAAATAAATATGTTGAGGAGAGAAAAAAAGCATTTAATACTAAGAGCTTTGCAAAATTACTTGAAGAAAATATTGGACCGAAAAATAAAGGTAATAGTAAAGTAAGTGGAAATACATTAACTGAAGAATTAGGCTTTTCAGAAGGATTTACTAAAGAAAATAATAAATATCAAAATGAAGAAAATGTCCAAAGTGATAATTCTATAGGAGTATCAAATGATACAGAAACTGCTGATTTTTCTGAAGAGAAAAATATGGAAGGACAAATAAATGAACAAAGTAAAATTGCTCCTCCTGGAACTGTTACAAGTGTTATAAGTGAAAATAATAAGAATGATGTTTATAATGCTAAATATTCAACCGTTCAAATTAGAAATCAGACATCAGTTCAACTTACGCAAGAAATGTTAGTTCCTGATGTGACTTTTGACAAAAGTAATATTATCATTTTTCATACACATACTAGTGAAAGCTATACGCCAACAGAGAATTACAACTATATTTCAAGTGGAAATTTTAGAACCCAAGATACAAATGCAAATGTCGTTGGAGTTGGAAATCAATTAACGAAATGCTTGCAAAATAAGGGAATTAATGTTATTCATGATAGCACATTTCATGATTATCCAGAGTATAATGGTGCATATACGCGTTCATTACATACGGTTCAAAATATATTGCAAACCAATAAAGCAGATTTAGTAATAGATTTACATAGAGATGCTATAGGAGATAGTAGTTATGGACCAAGTGTAATGATTGGAGACGAGAAGGTTGCACAATTGATGTTTGTGATGGGAAGTAATGAAGGAGGATTGGCACATCCAAATTGGATTCAAAATTTAAAAATTGCAATAAAAATTCAAGAAAAGGCAAATGAAATGTATCCAGGACTTTTTAAGCCAATTCTGCTTAGTAAATATAGATATAACGAGCATGTAGCCAAGGGAGCTTGCATTATAGAAGTTGGAGCAACTGGAAATACGATGGAGGAATGTATTGGTAGTATGAAATATTTGGCGGAAGTTATTGCAGCAATCGAGTAGTGTCAAATGGGACGGTTCTTTTTGACACTAATGGATTTATGAAGATTTCAATTTTTTATAAAATATGAAAAAATTTTTTGAACTTGACAAGTTTCGACCTTTTTTTCGTTTTGATGATGATATATTGTAGAAAGAAAGGAGAAAGAATGCCAAGAACAGCAAGAAATAATAGTATAGCAACATATTTCCATGTGATGTGTCAAGGGATAAATAGAGAAATAATATTTGGACAGCCAGTTGATATTAAGTATTACATAAGAAAAATGTATGAATTAAAAGAAGAGTGTGAAATTACAATTGTAGCATATTGTGTAATGAGTAACCATATACATATGCTGTTAAATACCCAAAAACCAAAAAATCTTTCCAAATATATGCAAAGGTTAAATACAATATATAGTATTTACTATAATAAAAAATATGAGAGAGTAGGTTATGTTTTTAGAGATAGATTTAAGGCCGAAGCAATTAATGATGAACGCTATTTAAATAATTGTATAAAATACATTTATGATAATCCTGTGAAAGCTGGAATTTGTATACATCCTAGTCAATATAAATTTTCAAATTATAGAATGGTTGTTGCAGATGAAAATGAATATTTTTCTTTTATTGATACAAATGAGCATAAATTGATAGATTATGGTATGGCAATTAAAAAATATATTGATAAAGCCAATATTGCTTATGATGAAATAAAAAGTAATAATTATTATTTAAGTGACATTATAAAAATATTAAAAAATGATTTAGGACTATCATTGAGAAATATATCAGAATTGCTCGATATTAATAGAGAAAAGATTAGAAAGCTTTATAAATAGGCAACTTCGAAGTCTCATAAGAAATAGTGTCAAAAAGGGGCGTCCCATTTGACACTTTGACATTATTTTTTTTTATAGCTATAATGAAAAATGTAAGGAGGAGATATTATGGTAAAATTTGATTTTAAAAATTCAAGTATAAATGAAAGAATGTTATATGAATGGGAAAATGAGGTTTTAGAAAACCATAAAAAGCTTCATGAAAATCCTGATAGTGAAAAAGATTTTTTGGGATGGGTTAATCTTCCAGAGAATTATGATAAAAATGAATTTGAAAGAATAAAAAAGGCTGCATTAAAGATACAGTCAGATTCGGATTTGCTAATTGTTATTGGAATTGGAGGTTCTTATTTAGGAGCTAGAGCTGTTATAGAAGCACTTACAAGTAATTTTAATAATATGTTGCCAAGTAAGAAAAAAAACATGCCGACAGTGGTTTTTGCTGGTAATAACCTGAGTCCAAATTATTTAAATGATTTACTTACTTTGATTGGGGAGAAAGATATTTCTTTAAATGTTATTTCTAAGTCTGGTACTACTACAGAGCCGGCAATTGCTTTTAGAGTATTGAGAGAAGCAATTGAGAGTAAATATGGTGTTCAGGAGGCAAAAAGTAGAATATATGTAACTACTGATAAAAAAAGAGGTGCATTAAAAGGATTGGCTGATAGTGAAAATTATGAGACTTTTGTAATTCCTGATAATGTAGGAGGAAGATTTTCAGTTTTAACTGCAGTGGGACTTTTACCTATTGCTACAGCTGGAATTGATATTGACAAGCTTATGAAAGGCGCTGCAGAAGCAAAAGAAAAATACTCTGATCCAAGTATTAAATTTAATGATTGTTATAAATATGCTGTTATTAGAAATTTATTATATAATTCTGGCAAAAAAGTTGAAATTCTTGCAAATTATGAACCAAATTTGCATTATTTTACAGAATGGTGGAAACAGCTTTATGGTGAAAGTGAAGGTAAAGATGGTAAAGGAATATTTCCAGCTGGAGCAGATTTAACTACTGATTTGCATTCTCTAGGACAATATATTCAAGATGGTGAAAGAATTTTGATGGAAACTGTTCTTTCTGTTGAAAATCCTAAGGCTGATATTATTGTTAAAGCTGATGAAGAAAATGTTGATGGATTGAATTATCTAGCAGGTAAAGGTTTGGATTATATCAATAAAAAAGCGATGGAAGGGACTATTGAGGCTCATGTTTCAGGAAATGTTCCTAATATGAAAGTTTCAGTTGATAGATTAGATGAAGAGAATCTTGGCCATTTAATTTACTTTTTCGAAAAATCTTGTGCTATGTCTGGTTTGATTTTGGGAGTGAATCCATTTAATCAACCAGGAGTCGAAGAATATAAAAGAAACATGTTTAGACTTTTAGAAAAGCCAGGATATTAATAAAACAGTCTAAGCAGATAACAAAAGCTATTGAAAGTGATTTACTTTTGATAGCTTTTTTGCTTTTTTTATATGATGTAAATTAGAAACATATAATAGATATTTTGCAATAAAGCAGACTACAAAAATATAAGGAGTGTCAAAAAGAACCGTCCCCAATGACACACTTTTAGTGTCAAAAAAGGGCGTCCCATTTGACAGAAATTTAATTAACATATTGAATTCCTACTAAAATGGTAGTATAATAATATGCATTGGAGGAAAAAATATGAAAGTATCAAGTAGGGGAAGGTATGCTCTTAGAATAATGATTGATTTGGCAATTCATGATAATGGTGAATTTATTTCATTAAAAGATATTGCTCAAAGAAACGGAATGTCTATGAAGTATTCGGAACAAATTGTTTCATTATTGAATAAAGCTGGATATTTGCAAACTGCTAGGGGAAATAATGGAGGATATAAATTAAATAGAAAACCAGATGAATATAAAATTGGTGATATTTTAAGGGCTTCAGAAGGAGATTTGGCTCCAATTGGTTGCTTGGAAGATGAGACTAATAGTTGTGATAGAAAAGATAAATGTATAACTCTTCCTTTTTGGGAAGGTTTAGATAAGGTTATTAATGATTATGTTGATAGTAAAACACTAGCAGATATTATATAGGTAAAAAAGGAGAAAGTGATGGGAAGTTTACTAAAAATAAAAGATTTGCATGCAAATGCAGGAGAAAAAGAGATATTAAAGGGATTAAATCTAGAGGTAAATCCAGGTGAAATACATGTAATAATGGGGCCAAATGGAGCTGGAAAGTCAACACTTGCAAATGTAATTTTAAATAATCCTGAGTATACTAAAATTTCAGGTGATGTGGAATTTGATGGAGAAAACATTAATGACTTATCAACTGATAAGATTGCCAAGAAAGGCGTGTTTATGTCTTTTCAATTACCAGAAGAAATTCCTGGAATTTCTGGAATGAATTTTTTAAAATTTGCTAAAGGTAAAATTACTGACAAGCCTGTTAAAGTGTTTGAATTTAAGAGACAAGTTATGGAATATGTTGAAGAATTAGGCATGAATCCAAAACTTGTAGAAAGAAATTTAAATGTCGGTTTTTCTGGTGGTGAAAAGAAGAAAAATGAAATTTTACAAATGCTTGTATTAGAACCTAAACTTGCTATTTTAGATGAAACAGATTCTGGACTTGATGTTGATGCAATAAGAACCGTTTCTAAAGGAATTGAGATGTATAAAAATGATAAAAATGCAGTTATTATAATTACTCATAATACTAAAATTTTACAATATTTAAATGTTAATTATGTTCATGTTTTAGTAGATGGATCAATAGTTAAAACTGGTTCTGCAGATTTAGCAAGAGAGATTGAAGAAAAGGGTTATACAGAATATAAGAAATAATAAAGAAAAGAGGGCAACTTATAATGGCTGAAAAGACCAAAGTTGAAGATATAAATAGAAATATATATGATATAAAAAATGATGATGACTATGATTTTAAAATGCAAAAAGGTTTAAATGAAGAAATTGTTACAGAAATTTCTAAAATGAAAAATGAACCAGACTGGATGCTTAAAATTAGACTAGATGCATTGGAAATGTACAATAAATTAGAACTTCCTACTTGGGGTCCGGATTTGTCAGAATTAAAAATGGACGAAATTGCAACATATGTTAGGCCAAAATCTGGATTAAACACGAGCTGGGAAGATGTTCCAGAAGATATTAAAAATACATTTGATAAACTTGGAATTCCTGAAGCTGAAAAGAAGTCATTATCAGGGGTTGGAGCTCAATATGATTCTGAGGTAGTTTATCATAGCATAAAAGATGAACTTATAAAACAAGGCGTTATTTATACAGATATGGAAAGCGCTGTTAGAGAATATCCCGAAATAGTTAAAGAACATTTTATGAAATGTGTTCCTATTAGTGATCACAAATTTGTTGCACTTCATGCAGCAGTATGGTCAGGTGGTTCATTTGTTTATGTCCCAAAGGGAGTTAAAGTTGATATTCCACTTCAAAGTTATTTTAGACTTAACTCACCAGAATCAGGTCAATTTGAACATACTTTAATTATAGTAGATGAAGGGGCAAGTCTTCATTTTATAGAAGGTTGTTCAGCGCCTAAATATAATAAAGTCAATTTGCATGCTGGATGTGTGGAATTATATGTAAAAGATAATAGTTATTTGAGATATTCTACGATAGAAAATTGGTCAAAAAATATGATGAATCTAAATACCAAAAAAGCAATAGTCGGGGAAAATGGCCAAGTAGACTGGGTTACAGGTTCTTTCGGCTCAAAGGTTTCAATGCTTTATCCATTAAGTATTCTAAATGGAGAAAATGCTAAAACTGAATATACTGGGATTACATTTGCAGGTGCTAATCAAAATTTAGATACTGGATTTAAAGTAATTCATAATGCTCCTAATACATCATCTGTTGTAAATTCAAAATCAATTTCAAAAGATGGTGGATCTTGCACATATAGAGCGTTAGTAAGAATTACGGAAAATGCAAAAAAATCTAAATGTAGTGTTAGCTGTGAATCATTAATGCTTGATGATATTTCAAGATCTGATACAATTCCAGTAAATGATGTTAGAACAGATGAAGTTGAGTTTTCTCATGAGGCTAAAATTGGAAAAATTAGCGATAAGGAGATTTTTTACCTAATGAGTAGAGGGCTTTCAGAAGAAGATGCAAAAGCAATGATAGTTAGAGGATTTGCATATCCAATATCTAAAGAATTGCCAGTTGAATATGCAGTTGAAATGAATAATTTGATTAATTTAGAATTGGAGGGAAGTATAGGATAATGGATAATGTAGTTTTAAATCAAACACCTGTTAGAACTTCTAAAAATTTTGTTATTAATAATATAAAACTAGAAAAAATTGACTTCCCAGAAAATTTAGAAGAGTTTAAAAATGTTACTATTACTACTAATAAATCAACTATTGAAATTGCCAAACCAGAAATTGATTTGGTTTATGGATTGGGAAATATATCTTCAGAAAATGTTTTGAAAAGTGCTAACCATAGTATAAAAATTTCGCCGGCAGAAAAAGATGATATTAAAATTTCTTATGATTTTGATAATGATAATTTAAGTTTAGTTAATTACATTCAAATTGATGCAAGTGTTGATTGTAATATAATTATAGAATATAATTCGAAAACTTCTAAACAATGTTTTCACAATGAGATTATAAAACTAAATGTATCTGATGGAGCTAAAGTAAATGTAATTTTGATCAATTTATTAAATAATAAATCTATGAATTTGCAGTCAATTCAAAACAATATTGGAGATAAGTCAAGTGTAAATTATACAGTTGTTGATATTGGCGGAAGGACAAGTATCTCAAATTATTATTCAAATATTTATGGAGACTTTGGAAGTAATGAGATAAAGACAATTTATTTAGGAACAGAAAATCAAGTTAAAGACATTAATTATATAGCTGAGTTGTACGGCCCAAATACTGATATTAATATCGATGTTCAAGGGGCTCTTCGAAATAATAGTAAGAAAAATTTTAAAGGAACTATAGACTTTAAAAAAGGATGCAAAAAGGCAGTTGGAAATGAAAACGAGTATTGTATGCTTTTATCTGATAATTCAAAATCTATTGCACTTCCAATGCTTTTGTGTTCTGAAGATGATGTAGAAGGAAATCATAGTACAGCTTCTGGAAAGGTTGATAATCAAGAATTATTTTATATTATGACTAGAGGATTTGAATATAATGAGGCTTTGAAACTAATGGTAAAAGCTAGATTTAATGAAATAATTGATAGAATTACCGATGAAGAATTAAAAAATAGAGTTTTAGAAGAAATTGATAGGAGATTGGATTAATGAGTTATAAAAAAGATTTTCCAATATTTAATAATAGAGAAATTGTGTATTTAGATAGTGGTGCAACATCTCAAAAACCACAAGTGGTAATTGATGCTATCAATCATTTTTATGAGATGAATAATGCTAATCCTCATAGGGGCGCTTATAGCTTGAGTATTGATGCTACTTCTGCATATGAGGGCACTAGAGAAAAAGTTGCAAAATTTATAAATGCGAAATACCCAGAAGAAATTATTTTTTCTAAAAATGCCAGTGAAAGCTTAAATTTAATTGCTCATTCATATGGATTAGATAACTTAAAAGAAGGTGATGATGTTGTTATTTCTATTATGGAACATCATTCTAATTTGGTTCCTTGGCAATATGTTACCAAAAAGACAGGAAGCAATTTAAAATATATGTATATCAATGATAAATTTGAACTTTCAAAAGAAGAGATTGAAAGTAAAATTACAGATAACACAAAAATTGTTGGAATAACCCATGTTTCAAATGTTTTAGGAACAATAAATAATGTTAAAGAAATTATAAAATATGCCCACAAAAAAGGAGCTATTGTAATTGTTGATGCATCACAGAGTATTCCACATATGAGAATAGATGTACAAGATTTAAATGCTGATTTTTTAGTGTTTTCTGGACATAAAATGATGGCACCTTTAGGAATAGGTGTTTTATATGGGAAAAGAGAATTGCTAAATAAAATGAATCCATTTTTAATGGGTGGAGATATGATTGAATATGTATACGAGCAAGATACAACATTTGCACCACTTCCAAACAAATTTGAAGCTGGAACACAAAACGTTGAAGGAGTTGTAGGGCTAGGTGCTGCTATTGATTATATTGAAAAAATAGGATATGAAGAAATTCAAAAACATGAAAATGAGTTAGTTCAATATGCAAGAGAAAGATTGCAAGCATTAAAATATCATGACTTATATATGACTCCAAATGTTAGTAACCATTCATCTGTTATATCTTTCAACATAAGAGGAGTACATCCACATGATGTTGCAAGTATTTTAGATACATATGGAGTATGTGTGAGATCCGGCAATCACTGTGCGCAGCCACTTATGAGATATTTAGGAATAGATTCGACCTGTAGAGCAAGTTTTTATATATACAATGAAAAAGAAGATATTGATAAATTAGTAGATGCAGTTGAAAAAGCATATAAAATGTTTGAAAAATATGTCAAAAGGGACGACCTTTTTTGACATTAAGTGTGTCATTCGGGACGGAGCATTTTGACACACTTATCTGTCAAATGGGACTGTCAAAAGGGACGGAGCTTTTTGACATTAGTTAATATGATATTTATTGTAAGATGTATTAGATATATTTGGAGGAAAAATGGATAATTTAGAGGAAATGTACAACGACGTGATAATGGAACATAGTATGAATTCATATAATAAAAAGCAACTTAATCATGCAGATTTTTGCGATTTAGGCCATAATCCGAACTGTGGAGATGAAATAAAACTAGAGATTAAGCTTGATGGAGATATAATAGAGGATATGGCTTTTTCTGGTCATGGATGTGCCATTTCCCAGGCTTCAACTTCAGTTATGATTGATACATTAAGGGGAAAAACACTTGCTGAAGCTAAAGAAATTATAAAAATATTTATTAAAATGATTAAACGAGAAATAACTGATGAAAAGGAACTTGAGAAATTAGAGGAAGCTATTGCTTTTAAAAATGTTGCTAATATGCCAGCTAGAGTTAAATGTGCACTTCTTGCATGGCATACGGTTGAAGATATGTTAGAAAAAGCCGGAAGATAATAATATTAGTTTATATCATGGTTATCTGTAAATAATTAAAGTTTATAGTGACTATGTTTTTTATAATGTTTTGTGTCAAAAAGAACCGTCCCAAATGACACTAAGTGTCAAAAAAGGGCGTCCCATTTGACACAAGAAAGGTGAAAATATGAACAAGAAAGTTTTACTTGGCATGAGTGGTGGCGTTGATAGTTCGGTTTCTGCTTTATTGCTAAAAAAACAAGGATTTGACGTAATTGGATGTACTTTGGAGTTGTTTGCTGGAAGTAGTTGTTGCAATATTAATACTTATATTGATGCTAAGAATGTTTGCAGAGCTATAGGAATTCCCCATTTTACTTTTGATTATAAAAATGAGTTTAAAGAACATGTAATTGACGACTTTATAAATTGTTATTCTGATTGTTTGACTCCAAATCCTTGTATTGAATGTAATAAGTATTTGAAATTTGGAATTATGTATGAAAAAGCAAAGGAAATGGATTGCAATTATATTGCTACTGGACATTATGCTAAAACTGAATATAGTGAAAAATATAAAAGATGGGTTTTAAAAAAATCTAAGGCTGGAAAAAAGGATCAAAGTTATGTTTTATGGAATGTTCCTAAAGATTTAATAGAACATATTATTTTTCCTCTTGGTGATTTTGAAAATAAAGAAGAGATTAGGAAGATTGCTGAAAACAATAACTTGAAAGTTGCTAAAAAGCCAGATAGTGAAGATATTTGTTTTATTCCTGATGGAAATTATAAAAGATTTTTGGAGAATAATTCAGAGATTAAACCTAAAAAAGGTAATATTGTACATATTGATGGAAGAATATTAGGAAAGCATAATGGCTTATATAACTTTACAATTGGTCAGAGAAAAGGACTAGGAATTTCTTATAAGGAACCTCTTTTTGTAGTTGGTTTTAATAAAGAAAAAAATGAAGTTATTGTTGGTGAAAAAGAAAATATTTATAGAACTGAGATGTATGTTAAAGATGTGAACTGGCTGCTTATAGATGAATTAAAAGAACCTATGAAGGTTAGTGTGAAAACTAGATACTCATCTTTGGAAGAACCAGCTACAATAGAAAGTTCAAAAAATAATTTAATAAAAGTAACATTTGATAATCCAGTTGCGAGAATTACTCCAGGTCAATCAGCAGTATTTTATTTAGAAGATATTGTTGTAGGTGGTGGAAAAATTATTTAATAAATATTATAATATTTATAATTTAAATATAAGAGGTAAATTATGAAAGAAAAGAAAAAAATAATTATAGGAACTGCAATTATTTTGGCTGTTATTGTAATTGATCAACTGATGAAATTTTTTTTGACAAACAAAAATGTTGATATAATACCTGGAATTTTAACTTTTAGGTATTTGAAAAATTATGGAGTTGCTTTTGGATTTGGTAAAAATATAAATACTCCAGTAATTTTTATTAATCTGACTTTAGTTGCTTTAATATTAATACTACTTGTAAAAATTGATTTTGAAAAGAAAATATGTATACCATTATTTATGATAGTAGGTGGAGCTATTAGTAATTGCATAGATAGGATATTTAGAGGCTTTATTGTAGACTTTTTTTATGTTAGATTCTTTAAATTTCCGGTATTTAATGTTGCAGATATTTTTATTACAGTAGGAATTTTATCATTAATGCTTTTTGTATTTGTTTCATTATTTAAGACTGAAAGTGTTAATGTGACTGGAGAAAAATAGTTAAAAAAAGATTCAAGAGGAGTTGAAACAACAGTTGTTGTTGAATAAAATATAATTGATTTTAAAATAGTTTTAAAGTAAAAAAGGTTTACTTTAAAGCTATTTTTTTATGCAAAATTAGTAGAAAAAATATATATTTATGATATAATACTAATGTAAATTATAGAAAAAATGAGGAATATTATGTTTTTAGCAAAAGCTGGGGAATATAAGCCTTGTAGACTTTTTTCACTAGGACATTTTTCTTTGATTGCAATAACAATTCTTTGTGTTATAGTAGCATTAAAGAAAACTATTCACAAAAACAAGGAAGAAGTTTTCAAGATTATAAGAGTACTAACTATAATAGTATGGATATTAGAAATAAGCAAAATATGTTTTAATTTGCAAACATTTAAAATTTATAATGTGAAGGAATGGGTTCCTTTATATTATTGTAGTTTGCTTTTATATGCAGGTTTTTTAAGCTCATTTACAAAGGGAAAACTAAAAAGGATTGGAGATGTGTTTATTGCTACAGGTTCAATAATAGGTGGAATTATTTTTATTATTTTTCCAACTACATCACTTCCAACATATCCAGCATTTCATTTTATAAGTTTTCATAGTTTCTTCTTTCATGGTACTATGATATACTTGAATTTTTTAGTTAATATAACTCATTACATAGAACTTGAACCAAAAGATATTGTATATTTTGCTTCATTGGTTGGAGTAGTTTGTTTGGCTGCACTTGGATTAAATATTAGATATAATAGTAATTTAATGTTTATATCAAAGAATTTTCCAAATACGCCAATAGAACCAATTTATAACATAACAGGAAAAATGTTTACACCTCTTATGATTATAGGGCAGATGACACTTCCATTTTATGTTGTATATTTTATAATTAGGTTTATAAAGAATTTTAATAAAGCACGAAAAATAGATAATAAATAGAAATATCTATAAGTTATTTTTAGATAAAATATAGGAGAAATTATTGAAAGAATATATTATAAAAAATTTAAAGTATGTAATTACAATTTTAATAATTATAATAGTATGTTTATTTTTTATTGGTAAAAAAGAAGGATTTCATGAAGATGAGATGTTTTCTTATGGATCGTCAAACTTCTTATATGACAATGTTTTTAGAAATTATGGAAAAGCAGACCCCACAACTCGTTTTATAATAGATAAATTGATTAATAAAAATTTATTTTACAACTTAAAGTATTATTTAATAGATCATAGAGGTGAGAAGGATCAGATATTAGAAGATTTAAAGAATGAAAACAAACCAATTTGGAAAACTAGAGATGAGGCAAAAGATTATTTAACAATCAAAGGATTTGATGTTACTAACTATGTTTCAGTTTATTACAATCAAGCAAGAGACGTACATCCGCCGCTGTTTTATTTTGCAGTACATACTATTTCAATTTTATTCTATGGCCACTTTTCAAAATACATAATTTTTACAATAAATTTAATATTTTTTATTGCAAGTTTCTTGGTAATAAAACAAATTATGGAGAAGTTAGATAAAGAATATTTAGCGTTGCCAGCAATTATTTTGTATGGGCTAAGTATTGGAGGATTATCAACAATTTTATTTCAAAGAATGTATATGATGTTAACATTTTTTGTTTTATTGTTCATTTCGGCTAATTGCGATATTGTAAATAATGATTTTGAAATCAATAAAAAAGAATGGATTAAGCTCGGTTTTATTACAGTTCTTGGGTTCTTAACTCAATACTATTTCTGTATAATTGCTGTAATTACTGCTTTTTGCATATTCATAGGAGTTTGCGCTAAGAAGGATAAAAAGAAAACTTTAACATATATATTTAACTACTTAAAGATTGCACTAATCGGAATTGCAATTTTCCCTCTGTGCATCACTCATATGTTTTTTTCATATAGAGGAGTAGCATATGATGCACTTGAAAAATATAGGGGGTTTTTCGAAAAATTGGTAGACTATTTGAATTTGCTTGGTAATTCGTTTAGCATACCTGTTAGATGTATAGGTGTAATTGCAATTATTTGTATAATTAGAGCAATTATAAGAAGAAAAGAAGAAAAGAAAAAAAATATAATTGTTCTTATTTGGATTATAACTGTTATTGGTTACATTGTGGCAATTGTTAAAACGGCACCAGAGCTCGAATATGTTCATCTATTAAGATATATTATGCCAATTATGCCTATAGTAGCAATGATGATGATTTTAACAATTGACTCTTTTGTTACAAATAAAAAGATTTCAGAAATAGTTTTAAGCATTATGGCCTGCGGAATTTCAATATATGGTTTGCTTAATTATTCACCTTTTTTTATGTATAAAGGGTATAATGAATATTTGAAAATTGCAAATGAATATAAAGATGAAAAATTTGTTTATATTGGAGCAAATGATTTTAATCATTTGCAAAGTATGCAGGAATTTGCAACATATAAAGAGAGTCTTATTTTAAATGAAACAGAAGTTGATTTACTTACAAAAGATGAAAAATTAAAACAAACAGATGAATTCATTCTAAGTATAAAAAAATATAAAGATGCTGATAAGATATTGGCAGAAATAATAGAGAAAACAGAATTTAAAGAATATGAACTATTATTAGATGATAATGGGGAAGTTGCATGTAAGATATATAAAATGAAGAAAGTAGATGTAGAAAATGATTTATGAAACTGAATTTAAAACTGGATTAAAAGATATAGGAAAAAATAATTATATTAAAAATGAAACTATATTGGAAATACTTGAAAATGCTGGAGGAGAACATTCTAATTTAGTAGGTTATGGTGTATATGACATAGAAAAAACAAAGCTAAGTTGGATTTTATTAGATTGGAAGGTTGAAGTTATAAAGAGACCTAAATATTTAGAAAATCTAAAGGTAAAAACTTGGGGACATGATATGCAAAAAGTATTTACATACAGAGATTTTGAAGTTTATAATTCAAATGGAGAAATTTGCATTATAGGAACTTCAAAGTGGGCTTTGATGAATGTAGAAACAAGAAGTTTAGCAAGGTTAACTGATGAGATTATAGATTGCTATAAAATAGAAAATAAATCAGTTTTTGAAAATGAGAAATTATTGAAACCAGAAATTCCTAGTGACTTTTTAAGTCAATATTCTTATACTGTAACTAGAAGAGATATTGATTTAAATGGTCATATGCACAATACATATTATTTAGATTTAGCTTATGAAGCTCTTCCAGAAGAGATTTTTAAGAAAAGACCTTTTAACAGATTTAGAATTACATATAAACATGAAATAAAACTAGGAGATACAGTAATTTGTAAATATACACATATTAATGATAAGCATATTGTTATTATTGAAAATGGTGAGAAGATATTTTCTGTTATAGAGATTATGGATTGAGGAAAAAATGGGAAAAGATAGATTAAGATTTTATAGAGAAATAAATAAGGTTACTGATTATAATAAGATAAAAGAAATGCTTTCAAAGTATATGCAACATAAAAATACAACAGTTTGGGAACATTCAAGAAATGTAGCTTATAGATGTTTTATTATAGCAAGATATATGGAAGAAAAGTATAATATCAAATTTAACTATAAAGAATTATTAGTTGGAGCTTATTTGCATGATTTCTTTTTATATGATTGGCACGAAAAAGCAAAGTGGCATAAATGGCATGGATTCAAACATCCTTCAATTGCAGCTGAAAATGCAGAAAAGATGTTCAATATAAGTGAAAATGAGAAATTAATTATTGAGTCACATATGTGGCCACTTAATATTCGAAAACTACCAAAATCTAAAGAGGCAATACTTGTTTGCTTGGTAGATAAGTTTTCGGCAATTTTAGAAACTATTAAATAGGAGGTGGGATTTTAAAGTTAGATAATTTTGAAAGAGAATGTGCTACAGTAATTATGTAAAAAATAATAAAAAATAAGAGGTGTTGTATATGATTAATTTAGAAGATTTGAAAAATGAAGATTTTGAAATTTATGAAGCTATAATGAATGAAAAGAAAAGACAACAAGATAATTTAGAAATGATTGCTAGTGAAAATTTTACAAGTATTGCTGTAATGGAAGCTATGGGATCATTTATGACAAATAAATATGCAGAGGGCTATCCAGGAAAGAGATATTATGCAGGTTGCCAAAATGTTGATGTTTCTGAAAATATTGCACGAGAAAGATTAAAAAAATTATTTGGAGCAGAACATGCCAATGTTCAACCACATAGTGGAGCTCAAGCAAATGAAGCAGTTTATGTAGCTTGCTTAGAAAAAGGAGATAAAGTTTTAACAATGACTTTAAATTCTGGAGGACATATTAGCCATATGTCAAAAGCAACAGCTCAATCTAGATTTTATGAACCAATATATTATGATGTTAATCCAGAAACTTATGTTATTGATTATGATGAAGTTGAAAGATTAGCATTGGAACATAGACCAAAACTTATAATAACAGGTGCTAGCGCATATCCAAGAATAATTGATTTTAAGAGATTTAGAGAAATTGCTGATAAATCAGGAAGTTTACTTATGGTAGATATGGCTCATATTGCAGGATTAGTTGCAGCTGGAATTCATCCAAGCCCAGTTCCATATGCAGATTTTGTAACAAGTACAACACATAAAACATTAAGAGGCCCAAGAGGTGGAATTATTCTTTGCAAAGAGGAATGGGCTAAAAAGATTGATTTAGCTGTATTCCCTAGAACTCAAGGTGGACCATTAGAACATGTTATAGCAGCAAAGGCGGTTGCATTTAAAGAAGCTTTATCACCAGAGTTTAAGGAATATCAAAAACAAATTGTTAAAAATGCACAAGCACTTGCTGAAGAATTGATAAAAAATGGTTTTAACGTTTTAACTGGAGGAACTGACAATCACTTAGTATTACTTGATTTGAGGAATAAGAATATTACTGGATTAGAACTTGAACAAAGATTAGATAGTGTTAGAATTACTACAAATAAAAATGCGGTTCCTTTTGATACTGAAGATAAGACAGTAACATCAGGTATCAGACTTGGTACGCCTGCTTTGACAACTAGAGGAATGAAAGAAGAACAAATGAGAATTATTGCAGATTTGATTGCAAAATGTGCTGGAAGTGAAACTGAATTTATTAGTGAGAAAGAGAATATTATTAATGAAGTTTCAAAACTAGTAAAAGATTTTCCACTTTATGAGGAATAGATAGGAAAGCAAAAAATGGTAGATATTAAATATAGAAAAGCATTTTCAGAAATATATGAGATTATGAAAATAATACCAAATGATTTAAAAATTAAGATTTCGCCTAAATTTTTGAAAATTATAGAAGAAAATAGAGACAAAAATTATTCTATAAAAATTAATTCAGATATAGAAAAGAATACATTTTTATATGAAACTGAAATTATTCTTGGGATTATATATAGACAATTCTGGTGTTCTCAAGAAGAAAGAAAAAGTCTTTTTAAAAAAGATGTAGAAGACTTAAATAATTAGCAAAAGGGATAGTAGATTGTTATGGAAAATATAAGTGATTTAGATAGGTCTGCTGATGTTTCTACAAGTTTTTCTCAAAACGGTGATGGCGTAGATAACCAGCAAACAGCGTTAATACAATTATTAGAAGATGAAAATATTAGTAAAAATAAAAAGGTTAACAAAATAAAAAGAATTATAATTGAAGAGATGAAAGCTATAAAGGAACAAAGCCAAGATGGAACAATAACATGTGGAATGCTTCCAAAATCAATAGCGATAATAGCAAATTCTTATGAACTAGATGATGAACAAAAAATTGATATTATTGATTGGTTATTTGTAGCTAATGATTTGGGTATAGAAGATAGCTATCTAAATATAGCAAAATATATATTATCTCAGGAAGATTTAGATGAATTTACTGGAAGACAATGTATAGAAGATATATGGAAGATAAAAGCAAATGATGAAGAAAAAATACGAGAATTATCAGGCTTA
This sequence comes from uncultured Clostridium sp., assembly GCA_947303785.1. Taxonomy (GTDB): domain Bacteria; phylum Bacillota; class Clostridia; order TANB77; family CAG-508; genus UMGS1994. The sequence continues at coordinate 14,594 of CAMYZH010000013.1, read as the reverse complement.
ATTAATTTTATTAATGATTCGAAAAGAACTCAAGAGGCTGGCTTAGAGGAGTATTATTTAAATTTAATTAGAGCTATAGATGAAGATTGTGCAAATGATAATTTTGATGAATTACTTGAGCAGATTGATTTTATCCTTGCAGATGATTTTAATGAATTTGAAGCTTATTGTGAAATTGCTCTTAAGCAAGATGATTTTTTTAATAATCCAAATGTGAAAACTTTAATGGAAAAAATGGCTTTTTGTGGTTTTGATAAAGATGAGTATTACCCTGTAGATTGCCAAAATCAAGATATATTTTTAGAAGATATAGTTTTATATCAGCTAGAGAAAGATTGTTTAGAGAACTGGGATGAAAAACAGAATATCGAAAAAGCTAATATTGAAAAAGGGTTAAATATAATAATTGATGGCGAAAGGGTTGATATATTTAACAGTATAAATTTTATGAAATTTTTTAAAAGTGTGCAAAATGGAGCAATTAGTTTAAGTGATAAGGAATTAATAGAAAAGTATAATCAATTGTATCAAAATCTTCCAGAACCAGAGTTTGTTGAAAAATATGAAGAAATGTTAAAAAAAGGTGAAGAAATTCCTGAAGAGGAGAAAGAACAATTTTTAGAACAAATGTGGCTATTTAGATTAAAAAATGATAGATTTCCACCAATTTTTTATAGATATTTAATTAAGCAAGTTGTATTAAACAAAATAGATTATGAAAATAATCAATATGTAATGGAGTCAGCAATAATAGATTTAACCGAGGATATATTAGAAAAAATGGGAATATATGATTATGATGTGATTATAAGAATTATGAAAGATCGTGATCGGATATAGTGATGTAGGTATAATTGAATATTCTTTAGATTATTTAAAATATTGGCTAAACACGATTGATACTTGTTTTCATGAGTGTAGACATGCGTTTCAAAAAAAGCTATGGATAATCAAGTATTAGATAAAAGAATTTATAAATTTTTAAAAAACGAGATAATACGAGATTTTGATTCTCTGTTCTATTATAGGTATTATAAAATAATGGAAAAAGAGTTTGATGCTAGAGTATATGCTAAAATGATGACCAATAAGTTTTTATTAAGTTTGGGAATAGATGCAGCTACAATTGCAGAATTGGAAGATGCTACATTAGAAAAAGAAATTCTTGAAGAGATGAAATATAATAGAGAAAAAATAACAGATATTTCTGGCGAGACTAGAAGCATAAATGAGATATTACTTGAACACTTAAATCGTAGACCTAAAGAAATACAAAGTGTTCTTGATGAAAACCCATTATTAAATTTGGAATTTGAAATAGATAATTCTGGAATACTTAAGAAGAAAAGTAGAGAAGAAATTGAAAAAGAGATGAATGAAAAACTTTCTGTGGCAAAAAGCGAAAATGAAAAAAGAAGAATTACAGAGTTATTTGATTATATTTTAAATGGCGAACCAGAAGTAGATTTTGATTCGATGGATTATATTACATACTTAAATCAAAATGGGTATTGGGATATAGATTTTGAAGGCGAAGTTTTAGCAGATTCTGATAGTTCAACATATGGATCTGGTGTAATACCATTTGCAAAAAAATGTTATTCAAAGACTTCTAGAGAAGACAGAATGAATTTTTATCAGAATATGAAAGGTCAAAGATTAATTAAAAAAGTTGGTAATCAAAGATTTGGAGAGAAAGATGGAAAATAGTAGTGATTTACAAAAATTAATAGAATTAGGTGACTACAAGGATAAATTCAAAAATTTAATAAAAAAAGATATGAAAAATAAAGAAAATGTGGATAATGCAAAAAAAATGTATGAAAAATATCATAATTTGTATAAAGAAATAACCGGCCAAGAGCCAAGGAAGTCATTTGATGATTATTTGGAGATGGTTACATGGAAAAAGTAAAAGATTTTATTAATAATATAAATAAATTTCAAATAGTTAGTTCTATAATTGTTATTTTAATAAGTTTATTTATTTATAAAGCAATTGTTTTTGTACTAACGAAACAAGAAGAAAATGACAAGATAAGAGTTTTTAGTGGAAAGAAAAGTAAAACATATTTGAGGTTAATCAGAAGTTTAATAAGATATGTTTTTATTATAATTACAATATTAGTATTATTACAGATTAATGGAATTAATGTAAGTTCACTTTTGGCAGGTGTTGGAATTCTGAGTGTTGTAATTGGCTTGGCAATTCAAGATTGGATTAAAGATATAATTAGAGGAAGTAGTATTTTATCTGATAATTATTTTTCTGTTGGTGATGTTATTAAATATAAAGAATTTGAGGGAAAAGTTTTAGTTATAGGACTCAAAACTACTAAGATTCAAGATATTAGAACAAATAATATTATTTCAATTGCAAATAGAAATATTGAAGAAGTTCAAATAGTTTCAAATTTAATATTTGTTGATGTTCCAATTCCATATGAGATTTCTGTTGATAAAGCAGAAAAAGCAGTAGGTGATGTTATAAATGAAATGAGTAAAAGTAAAATAATTGAAAATGCTAGATATATTGGGGTTAAAGAACTCGGAGATTCTGCTATTTATTATTCAGTTGAAGTTACTTGTAACCCACTTAATAAAAGACAAGCAAACAGAGATGGAAATAGAGCAGTTTTAGTCGGACTTGAAAAAAATGGAATTTCAGTTCCTTATACGCAAATTGATGTTCATAATAAGGGATAGGAATATATTTCAAAAGATAAGAGGTAGCATATGGAAGAATTAATTAATGCACTCATAGATGAAGATAACAAAACGATAGCTGATGTGAAAGGTGTAATTACAACTAACTTAATAGATGAATTATTCAAAGATAATAATATTGAACAAGGGAAAAAGAGTAAAGCTATTTGTAAATATTTTGATTTTCTTGATAGTCAAAGTCAAGATAGTGTTTTTTTGGAAATTTCTGAAAAGATATTAGAAAAAGATGAAGAGGAATTAGAATTTTCTTTCAAATCTGAAATTATTTGTCATATGATAAACAAAATAGAATCTAGCAAACAACCTGAAATGTTAGATTTATTTATAGAGGAAAAACTTAAACCTTTATTTGAAATTACCAAAGGTAGTTATGCAGTTTTAGATGACGTAGAAGATTTATTAGGTGATTTTTATCAATCTTTTTTTAAAATTTTACCTAAAGATGAACAAAAAAGTAGATTTCCCAGTATTTCTGATATGGTAATGAATGAAAAAGAGATGGGATATTATAGCAAAAGTTATATTTTAGCAAGTTTTTATAGATATTTGGCAAGAGACATATCAAATGATGAGGTTGATTCAATTATTGAGCAATTATTAGATGATAATAGGGTTAAAATGTCTGATAAATATATTATGATAAAGTCTATATTTAGCGATAAATATGAGAAAATAAAAGATAAAAACTTGATTAAAGATATCATTATAGAAATAAATCAAAGATTATCAAGAATTAACGGATTAGATGAGAGAACGCAAATACTGTTAAAAGCTGGTATTTTTGAAATGTTTACATTTGATATAAAAAGAGTAGTTTATCCAAAGCTTATTGAAGAATTAAAGAAATATGGAGATAATATTTATTTCACAGGTGATTGTGAAGATATCTATAAACATTTATATCATAATATTCCAAAAGAAGAGCAAAAGCCAGGAGTAATAATTTATTTAGTAAATGATATTTTATCAAATGAAGATATTAGAGACTTTCATAAAGGATCAATTATAAACAAGGTGTTAGATTGTTTTGATGATTATATAGTAAAAGAAAATTTACCAAGGATAATTGCAACAATTGCAAATGATGAAAATATAGATAGTTACGATAAATCTAGAATTATTTCTGATTTGTGTACACAAGTTTATTTCAATTATGATTATCAGGATATAGAAGCTTTAGCAACTTTAGTGTTTTCATTTGATGCAATTGATGATTACGACAAGGAAAGATGTATTTTTGACATATGGAAAGAAGAATTTAATAATCTTCGTTGCATAAAAGGCCTTCCACAATTATTTGAGTTTTTTAAAAATAGTAACGTAACAAAAGGTTATAATTTAGGAGAGTATTTATTAGAATACATAACTTCAGTTAAGGAAATTGTAGTACAAGAAAATCTAGATTTATTGTTAGGCGAAATAGATCTAATAAATGAACCAGATTTTGACAAATTATTCGCATATAGATGTTTGGCTTTAAAACTAATAGAATTAAAGAATAATGACAATGCTGGGAAAATAATTAGTGCTATAAAAGAAAATGGCTATGATAATGAAATTGATTGTAGTAGTATAGAGAGTTTTCAAAAAAATATTGTTTTAAAAGAATTAGATGATTACTGCTTAGAAAAATGGAAGGATAAAGAGCATTTTGAAAAGCAAAATATAGTAGAAGGCTTAAAAATTATCTTAAATGAAGATAATGTGAAAATATTTGAAAATCCAAATATTATTCAATTTATGACTAGCTTGATAGATGGTGACATTGAACTTCCCTTTGAAAAGGATACTAAAGAATTAACTGAAATCTATTCTAAACTCATTTCTAATTTGAAAGAGCCAGAAAAGCTTGAAGAATATAAAAAAATGATTGAAGATGGAAGTGGGGTTCCTGAAAATCAAAAAGAACATTTTTTAGAGCAGATGAATTTGCATAGGCTAAAAGAGGGTAGATTACCTAAAGTTTTTTATAATTATTTAATAAAAGAAACTATATTAGGAAATATTGATAAAAATGAGAATTTATCTTTAATGCAGGGTGTTATTATTGACTTGACACGCGATACTTTAGAAGATGCAGGAATTTTTGATTACAAGGTAGGTTTTAGAAAACTAGAGGAATATACACTTGGACAACATATTTATGGTGGAATTCTATTTTCAAGTGATTATTTTAAATCTTTGAGTATTGTAGAGATGATTAATACTTGTTTTCACGAGTGTAGACATGCTTTTCAAAGGAGAGCGATAGATAATCAAGTATTAGATAAAAAAGTTTACAAAATGTTAAAAGAAAGTGTAATAGAAGAATTTGATTCTTCGTTTTATGATAGAAACTATATGAAGATGGAAAACGAGTTTGATGCTAGAGTGTTTGCAGCACTAAAGACTAATGAGTTTTTACTAAGCCTTGGAATAGATGCAGCTACGATAGCAAAATTTCAAGATGTATCATTAGAGGCAGAAATAAAAAGAGATAAAGAACAAAATAGAAATAAAAAGAAAGATAGAAAAGATAGAGAAAGAAATATAAATGAAATTGTAATTGATGCTTTAAACTCTAATCAAGAAAAAATTTCAGAAGTGTTTTATGAAAAACCTTTATTAAACTTAGAATTTGAAGTTGTTGATAATAAATTTGTAAGACGAAAATCAAGAGAAGCGATTCAAGCGGATATGGAAGTAAAACTGGCTAAGGCAACTAGTGAAGCGGAACAAATGAAGATTGAAGAATTGTATAAATATATTTTAAATGGTGAGCCAGAAATTGATTTTTCTTCTATTAGTCATGAAGAGTATTTAAGGCAAAATGGATATGATATAACAGGAGAGATTCAGAATAGCTTTTTAGGAAATTTAGATGGCGGTACTGGTGTTATTGTTGCTGGGACAGGTGCAGGTGCAACTTTTTCATTTGTGAGTTTTGCTAGGAGATGTTTTGATAAACATACTGATAGTGAGAGAAGAGATTTGTATAGTGTTTTGTTTAAGTTAGGAGCTAAAGAGAAAGAGCAAGGCAATAAGGATGAGTCTTTATTGATATAGTAAATTTTTATAAAAAAATTATAAATATAAAATTATTAAAAGGAGGAATAAAAAAATGGAGAAATCTAAAATTATTCTTATAGGAATAGTAGCAATTATTATAGTATTAGTACTAATGGTTATAGGTAGTTACAATGGAATTGTAACAGATTCAGAGGAAGTAGATAACAAGTTTGCTACTATAGATGCTCAATTACAAAGAAGAGCAGATTTAATACCAAATTTGGTAAATACGGTTAAAGGTTATAATGAACATGAAGAAGAGATAATACAATCAGTTACTGATGCAAGAGAAAAATTAGCAGGAGCCAAAAGTGTTTCTGAGAAAGCCAAAGCAAATGATGAACTAACGACTGCATTAAATAACTTTATGGTAATTGTAGAGAATTATCCAGATATAAAGGCTTCACAAAACTTTATTCAGCTATCAGATGAATTGGCCGGAACAGAAAACCGTATAGCTACAGCTAGAAGAGATTATAATGAAGCTGTAAAGACTTATAATTCTAAAATTAAAAGATTTCCAACTAATGTAATTGCAGGAATGTTTGGATTTAAATCAAAAGATTATTTTCAAGCATCTGAAAAAAGCCAGGAGGTACCAACGGTTGAATTCTAAAATTAGAAAGAGTTTGATTTGCTTATGTTTATTATTTCTAATTTTTCTGCCATTAGAATCTATAGCAATAGTTTCTCAAACTAAAGATTTTTATGTAAATGATTATGCAAATGTTCTTAGTGAAGAAACTAAAAAATCAATTATAAATTCTAATATAGATTTACAGAATAAAACTGGAGCTCAAATAGTTGTTGTTACAGTAGAAAGCCTTGAAGGAAAAAGTATTGAAGAATATGCCACAGAATTATTTAGAAAATTTGGAATAGGTGATTCGAAAAAAAATAATGGTGTTCTTTTATTGTGTTCAACAGGAGATAGAAAATTTAGAATTGAAGTTGGTTATGGATTAGAAGGAAGACTTACAGATGGAAAAACTGGTAGGATACAAGATGAGTATATAATTCCTTATTTAAAAAATAATAATTATGATGATGGAATTAAAAATGGTTTTGGAGCTGTTCTGAAAGAAGTGGCTAATGAATATGGAGTTGATATTACCACAGATTTAAATTTGGCAGAATATGATTTAGATGCTAGTATTTCTCTAGGACAATTAGTATTTATAATAATTTATATTACAATTGTGATAGTAGTAAATCTATTTGTATTAAAACAAAAAAAATCCAAAAACATATTTGGAGGAACATCTGTCTTTTTGCCGATGATATTAAGTATTGTTTTCTTAAAATATAAAATTGTATTTACTAGATGTGGCATGGCAAGCTTATGGATAAATGCTTTGATATTGTTTAAAGATTTGAGTAAATTTTCTGGTGGAGGCTTTTATGGGGGTGGATCTTTTAGAGGAGGTTCGTCTAGAGGAGGCTTTTCTGGAGGTGGCTTTTCCGGAGGAGGAGGTTCATCCGGAGGTGGAGGAAGCTCAAGAAGTTTTTAAAATTATAATAAAAATATTCAATAATAATGGAGAAAGATATGTTTAAATTAGTATCAGAATATAAGCCTACAGGTGATCAACCACAGGCAATTGAATACTTATCAAAAGGAATAGAAGAAGGTAAGAAATTCCAGACTTTACTTGGAGTAACTCGGTTCTCGGAAAAACTTTTACAATGGCAAATGTAATTGCAAAAGTTCAAAAGCCAACTTTAGTTTTGGCACATAATAAAACTTTGGCAGGGCAGTTATATTCAGAATTTAAAGAGTTCTTTCCAGAAAATAGAGTGGAGTATTTTGTTTCTTATTATGATTATTATCAGCCAGAGGCATATATTGCATCATCTGATACTTATATAGAAAAAGATGCTTCTATTAATGATGAAATAGATAAACTTCGTCATTCAGCAACAGCCTCACTTTTTGAAGCAAGAGATGTTATTGTCGTTGCTTCTGTTTCTTGTATTTATGGTTTAGGAGACCCAATTGATTATGAGAATATGATTGTTTCATTAAGACCTGGAATGCAAATTGAAAGAAATAAAGTAATGAAAAAGCTTGTAAATATGCAATATACTAGAAATGAGATGGATTTTAAGAGAGGAACTTTCAGGGCTAAAGGAGACATTTTAGAAATTTATCCATCAAATCAAGAAGAGTCTGCAATTAGAGTTGAATTCTGGGGAGATGAGGTTGAGAAAATTTCTGAAATAAATCCTCTTACAGGAAAAGTTATTGCAACAAGAGAACATGTTATGGTGTTCCCTAATTCTCATTATGTTACAAGTAAAGAAAAGCTAGATAGAGCTTTTGAAACAATTGAAAAAGAAATGGAAGAAAGAGTAGAATATTTTAAATCTAAAAACAAATTGATTGAGGCTCAAAGAATTGAAGAGAGAACAAATTTTGATATTGAAATGTTAAAGGAAACAGGGTTTTGTCAAGGAATTGAGAATTATTCTAGACATATTAGTGGAAGACCAGCTGGAAGTCCACCATTTACACTTTTTGATTATTTTCCAGATGATTTTTTACTCATGATTGATGAGTCGCATGCCACAATTCCTCAAGTTAGGGCAATGTATAATGGGGATAAGGCTAGAAAAGATTCACTTGTTGAATATGGATTTAGACTTCCATCTGCTTATGATAATAGACCTTTGAAATTTAATGAATTTGAAGAGAGAATTAATCAATGTATTTTTGTAAGTGCTACACCTGCAGATTATGAGAAGGAACACTCAAAGGAAAACGTTGTTGAGCAAATTATTAGACCGACTGGACTATTGGATCCTAAAATTGAAGTTAAGCCTGTTGAAAATCAAATTGATGATTTGATTACTCAGATAAATGAGAGAGTTGAAAAGCAGGAAAGAGTTTTAGTTACAACTTTAACTAAGAAGATGGCTGAAGATTTAACCGCATATTTGAGAAATATTGGAATTAGAGTTAGATATATGCATTCAGAGATTAAGGCTTTGGAAAGAATGGAAATAATTAGAGATCTTCGTATTGGGGAATTTGATGTTTTAGTTGGTATTAATCTTTTAAGAGAGGGACTAGATATTCCTGAGGTTTCATTGGTTGCAATTTTAGATGCTGATAAAGAAGGCTTTTTGCGTTCAGAAAGATCGCTTATTCAGACTATTGGACGTGCTGCGAGAAATACTGAGGGAAAGGTTATTATGTATGCTGATGAGCTTACTGAGTCAATGGAGAAAGCTATTTCTGAAACTAATAGAAGGAGAGAAATTCAAGAGAGATATAATGAAGAGCATGGAATTGTTCCTAAAACAATTCAGAAGTCTGTTAGAGAGTTAATTAAGGCTAGTATTGTTGAGGATATTTCTGCTGAATATAAGATTAATAAAGATGAGTCTGTTGAAGATATTATTGGTAGACTTACTGATGAAATGTTGAAAGCTGCGCAAGCTATGGAATTTGAAAAGGCTGCTGAATTGAGGGATAAGATCAAAGAGCTTGAGAAGTTTGACGAAAAGTAGGCTATTGCAAATATTATATAAATTAAAAAGTTGCCAATGGCAAGGCTTGATTTATGTAAACAAATGTGATAAAATACCAATGTATTGATGTTTTAAATAGTTTATCTATTTTTGGAATATTATAATAATTTAATATGAGGTGAAAAATTTTATGGCTAAGAGAAGCAGTAAAGCTACCATAATTTGGCTTCTTATACTACTTTTTATAGTTATATGGGTAGAGCTAGTTATGGTTGTAAAATTTTTCACAGAAGAATATTTAATGAGAGATACTACAGAAAAAGATGTTGCAGAGGCAATGGTTGAATACTATGTGCTTGATAAAGATGAGAAGCCTTTAGAAAATGTTATTGAAGAAATACCTATTAAAGAAGTTGCTGAAGATGAGATATTAAAAGAGGTTAAAGATACTGCTAGTAATTCAAATTCGAATAGTGTTAATGATTTGGAAGTAAAAAAAGAAGTTAGGGAAAATACTATTTCTTCAAGAGCTAGAAGTGTAGATGATTCTATAAAAAAAGTGGAGCCTGAAATCAGCAGTGACAATCAAACCAAAAAAGAAGATGAGGATAATAATTTGATTCCTTCTATTTATCAAGGTTATTCGACAATTGGAAAAATTGAGATTCCTAAAACTGGTGTAAACATGTATATTTTAAGTAATCAAACAGTTGGAGGAATGGAAATAGCTGCATGTCAACTTTATACAACTGGAGAACTCAATAAAAGCGGAAAGACCTTAATTGTAGGTCATAATTATAGAAATGGAAAACTTTTTTCTAATAATAATAAGTTAAGTAATGGAGATATTATTAAAGTAACTACTTTGGATGGAATTGTTAAAACATATACTATTTATAATAAGATTGTAACTACTCCTGAAGATGTAAGTTTTTTATTAGAAGATTCGGATAGGCCAGAAATAATACTATCATGTTGCTCTGACGATAATGTAAGTAGAATTGTTATAATGGCAAAGTAAAAAAATTAAATAGTAGTGCTAGGTCTTCCTAGCATTTTTTTATGTCAAACGGGGGCTGTCAAATGGGACGGGCTTTTTTGACACTTGTCTAACCAAATGTGCTTTACAAGTGTGTTTTAGAATTATTTGAAAATTGTAGAGTGTGTCAAAAAAGCCCGTCCCATTTGACAGTCCCATTTGACAGCCTCGTTTGACATACTTTAGTAGTGACAATCTTTGAAAAGTATGATAAAATACAAAAACATGTAGATAGTTTAAAGATTATTTATAGGGGGATTTTTAAGTGAGTAATTCTATTATTATAAAAGGTGCAAAGGAACATAATTTGAAGAATATTAATCTTGAAATACCAAGAGATAAATTAGTTGTAATTACTGGACTTTCTGGTTCTGGAAAGTCTTCACTTGCATTTGATACTTTGTATGCTGAGGGGCAGAGAAGGTATGTTGAGAGTTTGTCTTCTTATGCAAGACAGTTTTTAGGGTTGATGGAGAAACCTGATGTTGAAAGTATTGAAGGTTTATCACCTGCTATTTCAATTGATCAAAAAACTACTTCTAGAAATCCAAGATCAACAGTAGGAACTGTTACAGAAATATATGATTTTATTCGTTTATTGTATGCGAGAATTGGTGTTCCATATTGCCCAAATTGTGGAACCAAAATAGAAAAACAATCAATTGATCAAATTATAGATAATATTATGGAATTGCCAGAAGGCACTAGAATTCAAGTGTTAGCTCCTGTAATTAGGGGAAAAAAGGGCGAATATGTAAAATTACTTGACGATTTCCAAAAAGATGGATTTGTTAGAGCTAGAATTGATGGAAAGATGTATGAACTTTCTGACGATATTGAAATAGATAGAAAGAAAAAACATAATATAGATATTATTGTTGATAGATTGGTAATTAAAGATGATATCAGAAATAGATTAACTGAATCTGTTGAAACTGCTTTAAAATATGCTAATAATTTGGTTACTATTGATGCTATGGATAAAGGTGAGAAAATTTATAGTCAAAATTATGCTTGTCCTGATTGTGGTTTTAGTTTTGAAGAATTGACTCCTAGAATGTTTTCTTTTAATAATCCTCAAGGTGCTTGTCCGGAATGTACTGGTATAGGTTATTTAATGAGAATGGATGAAGATTTGGTTATTCCTGATAAAAATAAGACTTTATATGATGGAGTTAAAGCCTTTGGGTCAAGTACTATGAAAAAAGGCGAAACTATGGCTAGAATGTATTTTGAATCAATTGGAAAATACTATGGAGTAGATATTAAAAAGCCAATTAAAAAGCTTCCTCGTGAATTTTTGGATAAAATTCTATATGGAACTGGTGATGATGTAATAGACTTTGAATATACTTCTTCAATTGGAACCAGAAAGTTTAGTACTCCATTTGAAGGTGTTATTCCTACACTTGATAGACGCTATAGAGAAACTAAATCTCAAGGTATGAGAGATTTTTATGAACTTTATATGAGCGAGAAACCTTGCCATACATGTAATGGAGCAAGATTAAAAAATGAAGTATTAGCTGTAAAAGTAGGAGACAAAAATATTAATCAATTAACAGATATGCCTGTTACAGAAATTAAGAAATATTTAGAAAGTTTGGATTTAAGTAAAAAAGATCGAATGATAGCAGATCAAATATTTAGAGAATTGAACCAAAGATTACAATTTTTAATAGATGTAGGTTTATCATATTTGACATTATCTAGATCTGCAGGAACTCTTTCAGGAGGAGAAGCTCAAAGAATTAGGCTTGCAACTCAAATCGGTTCTGGCTTGAGCGGAGTGTTATATATCTTAGATGAACCAAGTATAGGTTTGCATCAAAGAGATAATGATAAATTGCTTGCAACACTTAAAAAGTTGAGAGATTTAGGAAACACTTTAATTGTTGTAGAACATGATGAAGATACTATGTATGCAGCAGATCAAATTATTGATATAGGTCCAGGACCTGGAGTTCATGGCGGAAATGTTATTGCACAAGGAACAGCTGAGGAAATTAAACTTGTTTCTGAATCAATAACAGGACAATACTTAAGTGGAAAGAAAAAGATTGTTGTTCCGAAAAAAAGAAGAAAATCTAATGGAAAGAGTATAGAAATAATTGGGGCTACAGAGCATAATTTAAAAAATGTTAATGTTAAATTTCCTTTAGGTGTATTTAATTGTGTTACAGGTGTTTCAGGATCTGGAAAGAGTACTCTTGTAAATGAAGTTTTATATAATTATCTAGCAAGAGAATTATATGGTTCTAATATAAAACCAGGGAAATGCAAAGAAATAAAAGGAGTACAAAATATTGACAAAATTATAAATATTGATCAATCACCAATTGGAAGAACTCCTCGATCAAATCCAGCTACATATACAGGGGTATTTGATACAATAAGAGATATTTTTGCAAATACTAATGAAGCTAAAATACATGGATATCAAAAAGGAAGATTCAGTTTTAATGTTGCAGGCGGAAGATGTGAGGCTTGCCAAGGTGATGGAATTATTAAAATTGAGATGAACTTTTTACCTGATATTTATGTTCCTTGCGAAGTTTGCCATGGTAAGAGATATAACAGAGAAACTTTGGAGGCAAAATATAAAGGAAAGAGTATTGCTGATGTTCTTGACATGACTGTAGAAGAAGCATTAGACTTTTTCTCAAATATTCCAAAAATTAAAACTAAAATGCAAACTTTATATGATGTTGGACTTGGTTACATTAAACTTGGACAGCCATCAACAACTTTATCAGGTGGTGAGGCTCAAAGAGTAAAACTTGCAACAGAGCTTTCTAAAAGAGCTACAGGGAAAACTCTATATATTTTGGATGAGCCTACAACAGGGCTTCATATAGATGATGTACATAGATTAGTAGATATTTTGCAAAGGTTAGTGGATACTGGAAATACAATTATTGTAATTGAGCATAATTTAGATTTAATTAAAACTGCCGACCATATTATTGATTTAGGCCCAGAAGGTGGAGAAGCTGGTGGTAGAGTTATTGCTATAGGTACTCCTGAACAAGTTGCAAGAAATACTGAATCTGAAACAGGAAAATTTATAGCCAAGTATTTAGAAAAATAAGATAAAGCCAAGCATTGATTAATTTTATTCAGTGCTTGTTTTTTTTGGAGTAGAAAGGCTGATTAATAACATTACACAAATGTATTAAAAATGTAAACAAAGTGTAATATTAGTGCCGGCTATTAGTGATATACTATTGATGTAAAATTAGTTAGAGGTACAAAAGAATGAAATTATTTGAAAGGTTAAAAGAAATATTTTTTGGTAAAAAAATAAAAGCACTACCTTCTAAAAGCTTAGAAATAGATAAGATTGTACTCATGGCGGTTAGAGAGAAAGATTCAGATAAAGTATTAGATATTTTACAAAACTATTCTCAAGAAATGGATTCAGATTCGATAGTTCATATTATATCTAATTTGCCTATGAACAGAAGACTGGAGGGAATTGGCATTGCAATTAGAAATATAGCGCCATTTGATTTAGCTGAACTTGCTTTAAAAAAATTAGATTATAATGGCAAAATTGAAGTCTTAGATAAATATGAATATAAATTATCAGTTGAAGATATTTATCAATTGTTTAATAATATTCCACCAGATCAAAGATCATATGCTTTGAAAAAATGTTCAGAAAGGTTAGATTCGGCAGATATTGCAGATATCATTAAAAACTATGTGCCATTGTATGAAAGATTAGAATGTTTAAATTTATATAGTGACCAGCTAGACGGTTATTCTATTGCTTCTATAGTAAAAACGCTAGATACTGATAGAAAGATGGAAGCATTAAGGTTATATGAAAAAGAGATAAATAGAACAGACCTTTATGAAATTGTATGTGGTACGGAAACAAGGAAAATTTCAGATGTTTTAGATATTGTATATAACGAATTAACTACTAAACAAATTTATGATCTTATACAATATTATATTCCTAGTGATAAAAAAATGGAGACTTTATATAAATGTTGCTATAAGTTAGATTCATCAACTATTTCTGATATTATTAAATATGTTTTACCAGATGAACAAAAAGAAGAAGCATTGATTTCACTACAAAATAGAATAAAAAGTAATAATATTGGAGAAATACTACAACTATGTGTTAGAAGCCTGAGTGCATTAAAAAAAGTTCAACACAACCTGGATCCAGAAGATGTAGAGTATTTTAAGAAGAATTTGTAATAGCTAGTGTGTCAGAAAGGGCTGTCAAATGGGACTGTCAAATGGGACGGAGGATATTGACACTGTTTTAAATAGTGTCAATATCCTC
>CAMYZH010000012.1 GCA_947303785.1 uncultured Clostridium sp. | reverse complement strand
TCTTTAGTCCATGCCCATGTTTCATCTAAAAACTTTTCTCTTCCTAGATCTGCCTTCGTTTTTCCTTCAGATTTTAATTTTTGAACAACTTTCATTTCTGTTGAAATTGATGCATGATCAGTTCCTGGAAGCCATAATGTTCTATATCCTTGCATTCTTTTTACTCTTATTAAAACGTCTTGTATAGTATCATCTAACGCATGTCCCATATGTAGCTTTCCTGTTACATTTGGAGGAGGCATCATTATACAATATGTTTTTAAAGATTTATCATTGACTGGTTTAAAATAACCTTTATCTTCCCAATCTTTGTAAATCTTTTCTTCAAAGTCTTTTGGATTTAACTTTTCGGCTAGTTTTTCTTTCATCATTTTTTCCTCCTTTTTCATTACTTTTTATCAGGTCAATAATTAGTTTTTTTATGTATCACATAATGTATAACTAAAAATCAAAAACGCCCTTGCTTTTATAGCAAGGACGACATTATACTTCGTGGTACCACCTTTATTTATCAAATAATTTGACCTCTTTTGATTGTAACGTTATCAAAACGGATATAACTATTATTTATTTCTCATTATATCAACTGTTAAAGCTACCTTCCATCTGTCTTACTATTAGAAGCTCTCAGCGCATTCGCTTCTATTCTCTTTTATAGCAGTTTCAAATGTACTCCTCTTTGTCATTGTTTTTATGTGTTTTATTATAGCACATTTTTTTGAATTATGTCAATAAGTTTTTTTGTGTGTCAAAAAAGCCCGTCCCGTTTGACACATTGCTATTAAATATAATACTGAATGCTGAATTGGAAATAGTATATAAAAAATTAATTTTATAATATTATTATTTTTTCCTCTTTCTCCATTATATAATGCTATAGGTATTATGGCTCCAAGCATTGCATATTTATTTCCTGGAGTATATGTTACAAATAATAAAGATATGGCAAATGCAAAAAAAATTAAGCCTAAATAGGTAATTCTAGATATTAATTTTGAATTTTTATTTTTCTTAATTAAAACTTTTTCATCGTTTTCAAAGAGTTTTTCTATTGCATATAGTTCTAAAAATAAAAACGGTATTCTCATATCAAATTCTATTTTAAATCTTAAATATGCATATAAAATTAATATAAAAATATTTATTCTGACAAATAGGTTTTGTTTTTCATTAAGTCTTGAAATTATTATTTTTCTATCAATGATTGTAATTAATAATAGTGATAGGCCATAGGAAAAAAGAATTCCTAGATAGTGATTCACATTTGTCCAATATTTTGGATAATATTCTTGATTAATAAATCCAAGTATTGAAAGTATTAATTGTGTAAATACGGCAAGCTCAAAAATTCTAAGAATGTATTTTTTTATATTTTTCGTATAAAAATAGCCTTGTATTATTAAATATGTAAATATTGGCATCGCCATTCTTCCAATTGTTCTTAATAAAAAATATGTGTTATCTGAAAAATTTCTATATAAATATAGTCCTATGTGATCAATTATCATTGTTATTATTGCTATTATTTTTATAATATTTGAACTTAATCCTTTTTTCATCTAATTCTCCTAGTCTTCAATACATAATAGGGGCTATTTTTTAGCCCCTATTACAATTTCTAATTAATAAGTTATTCTTTATCTTCTTCATTAATCTCTTCAGTTTTTTCTTCACTTTCATTAATTTCATTGCTTTGTTCATTTTGCTTTTTCTTTTTATTAACTATTACAACTATAATTGAAACTATGAAAATTATAAGTATTGCAGCTCCAATAATGATAACATACATTTTATTACTCTCTAAAAATGTAACATCCTCTTCTTTTTCTTCTTTATCATCCTTTTCTTCCGTTGTTCCTATAGTAATTTCATTTTCTTTTTCTGTAACTTCTTCATCTACAAGAACAAATTTTGAATTATGGTTTATGACAAATTCTATATAATCTTTTTCATATTTTACTTTTTCATCTATTTTTTCTAATTTTTTATTTTCTTCATTATAAAAATATATGTATAAATCTTTGGTCAAATCTAATTTATCTTTAATTTGATTTGTCACTTTTATTCTAATAGTTGCCTCTCCAGGTAATTCCCCATTATCAGCAAAACTTAATACTATACCATTTTTTACTAACTCTTTTAAATCTATATCATCTTCAACTTCAGAAATTGAAATACTTGCATCTATGTTTTTGCCTTCTTTTATTTCTTTTCCTTTAAATATTATTTCATTATCTCCTGTTTTTATTGTTAATGTTCTTGATGTACCTTTTAGTGCATCAAAAAGTGATTTTGAAATATTTTTTGTTCCATCAAGTGTTATTGTAACATCACTTTCGCCTGCAATTATTGTACTAACAATAGTTGGTGTAATCTCTGAACTGTAAAAATCAAACTTTTCAGATATTTTCTCTTCCTCTTCTGGCTCTGGCGTAGGTTCTGGGGTTGGTGTAGGAGTAAGGGTTGGTGTAGGAGTAGGTGTTGCACTCGCCTTTGGTGCTTGTGTTGCTGATGATTTTGGTGCTGCATTACTGCTTGTTGCATTGCTACTTGTTGCATTGCTACTTGTCGCATTACTACTTGTTGCATCACTGCTTGTTGCGTCACTACTTGTTGCTGTTCCTGTAATTTCTGCTGCTAATGAATACATATATCCTTCTAATTTTTCAAATTTTCCTGCTTTGGTAATTAAAACTATTCCAATTATTAGTATGATAACAGTAGTTGCAAAAAACACTTTTTTTAAATTTTTATTCATTTTTCTCCTCCGTTTCATTTGTATTTTCATCAATTGACGCCAAATACATAATTGCCATTAATACCCAAAAAATAGGAATTATTATGACAACCCATAAATTAAAAAAATCTTGAATTAAGAAGCATATAAATGCTGTCAAAAATATTATAGAATATTTATTTTTATTTTTCAATGTTTTTTTTAATTGTAATATAATAAATGTTAAATATGTTATAATGCCCAAAACGCCAGTATTTACAGCAATAGTTAAATAACTGTTAGCAGCTGTATCATTTATTGTTAGCTCTCCAAGTCTTGCTACATCTTTTGCATATTTTCCCATAAATCTTACTGCAAATGTATCAGGACCTGTTCCAAGTATCGGATAATCCTTTATTAATTTTATACTTCTTTTCCATAGAAATATCCTATATGTACCAAAATCATCATCAAAATTTCCATGTAACAATTCATGTATTTCATGCAAAAATCCACTTGAAAAATTATAACAAAACAGTACTACTATTCCTACTAAAACTAATAATGCCATTCCAATATACATTTTCTTTATAATCTTTTTATTTTCTGAAATATCATATTCTGATTTTTTTAAGGCTAAAGCTAAAACAATAAACGCTATTGATACAATCAATAATCCAATTGATATTGCATTTATTTGAAATTCTAAATTAAGTTTTCCTATATCATAATGATATGTCGGATTTATTGTTATATTAGTAAAATATCCAAATAATATCATTGATCCAATTATAAGTAATCTTGATAATCTTTTATTATTTGAAATTATGAATGGAATTGTTAATATCAAAATACCGGCAAGAGCGACGCTACCGCCTAAAACATCTAAAACTTCAAAAATAAAAAATCCCATATATATTGATATAAGATAAATTATTTTTTCAAATTTAGAATTGTCCTCTAAAAAAACATATGCAGCCATCGGAACAGTCAATAAGATACAATACAGAGCTGATATAAAATCTACATTTCCTATTGTTCCTATAAAACTTACATTATGTGTTCCTATTCCATCTTGATACATATTAAAAGGATTAAAACCTATATATTGTAAAATTGAAATAAAGTTTATCAAAATAGAAGATATTGAAAAATACAAAATATATCTTCTTTTAAACTTTCCAAACATTGTAATATTAAAGAAACTTAAAGCATATAAAGATATACTTATCAACCCTTCAGCTCTTCCTACTCCAATAAATAAATTATATTTTTTAAAATATGGTGATATAAATGTTGAAATTACATTTATAATCCAAAATGCTCCAAGTGCTATATGAATTTTTCCAAGTTTTAATTTTTTAAATATATTAGTTTCTTTAAATAAGAGAAAATAAATTATAGTTATTGCTATACTTGAAATATAAACCGCATTTATCACTAAAAAACATCTATACTTGAATTCCAAAATTTTAAAAAATCCTGTTGAATCCACTAATAGTGGAAACATAATCAAAATAGCAATTATAAATGCTTCTGTTATTTTTGATAATATCTCTTTTTCCTTTGTTTGTTCCATCTATTCCTCCATCTTTATTTTTTCACAAAGTTTCGTAATTGATTTGGCTGTTCTCCAATTATCTGGCTTTACTTTAGTAGGTTGAATTTCAATATTAAATTCTTCTTCCAATCTTTCTATTAATGTTATAAATGCAAGTGAATCTAATATATCATTTTCTAAAAGATCAATTTCTGGATTATCTTTAATTATCGTATTTTGTGTAACTTCTGTTAATATATCAACAATCTTTTGTTCCATCTATCATACTCCTTAAATAATTAATATCTATTTTTCCATTTTTATTTAACGGAAATGCTTCAACTATTTTTATTTCTGGTACCATATATGTTGGTAAAAATCTTTTTAAATCTTCTTTTATCTTTTTTGGTATAATACTTTCATTTACTTTTACAAATGCAATAATCTTTGAAGTCTTACCATTTTCATTTAATGTAAGTACCTTACTTTTTTCTATATATTCTAATTTATTTAAATTATTTTCTATATCCGTAATCTCTATTCTATACCCTTTGAATTTAATTTGATCATCCATTCTACCAATATAGTACAGACAACCATTTTTTATATATCCTAAATCTCCAGTTAAATATGTTCTGTTTCCATCATACTGTATAAACTTTTCCGCACCTTCATCGTTTAAATATCCATCACATAAGCTTTTTCCAGATATAGCAATTTGCCCTATCTCCTCATTTTGAACTTCTTTTAAATTTCCATCCAATATATATATTTTTACATCCTCTTTTGGAAATCCAATTGGTATTTTTTCTTCCATTATTTTTTTTATTTCGTAACTAGTGACAGCAAATGTTGCTTCTGTTGGTCCATAACAATTTATAATTCTAATATTTCTAAATCTTTCTTTTATTTTCTTTACTGTTTTTTCTAATAGTATTTCACCACAAAAAACTATAATTCTTAACCTTGGTAACAATTTTTCATTAAATGATTTATCTGCCATAAGCATCTGTGCATATGATGGAGTAAATATTGCAATTGAGCCATTACTTTGTTTTAGCTGCTCAAATACTTTATAATAATTATAAAGTGTCAAGTCTGATGTTATGAAATGTTGATTATTATTTATTAAACTCAAATAAAAATCTGCAACAGATAAATCAAATGAAAAAATTGCTTGATTTATAATTACATCATCTTTTGGATTAAGCATTTTTGTTAGCCATTTGATGCATGAATCAAGATTTTTGTATAATACTTTTACTCCCTTTGGCTTTCCTGTAGTTCCAGATGTGAAAATAATATAAAAAATATCATTTTCTTTCATTCTTATATCATCTATCTCTTTTTTCACATTTCCATTCATTATTTGAATTATAGATTTTTCATCAACTGAGTCGCAATATGAACTCTGATAATTTCCTATTATTAAACTTGGTTTTACTTGTTTTATTATTTCTTCTATTCGCTCATTTGGAGTACTTATATCAACTGGAACATATGGAATTCCTAAAAAAGAACATGACAAAATTGTAGCTTTCATAAAGATTTCTTTATGACCATATACAATGATTGGATTTTTGTTGTTTAATCTACTTTCCAGATAATTATGGATATTACATATAAAAGCGTATAGCTCTGAATATGAGTAGCTTATACCGTTTTTCATCAGTGTATGCTATTTTTTCTTTTCCCTCTTTTAATTGAACTAAAATCTTATCTAATAACATTTATCTTCCCTTATCTGATCTTTTGGAATTAATGAATAATCATACATAACCCTAGAATGATTATCTAATATTAATTCTTTTTTCAATTCTTCATTTGTTTTTTTATCATATTTTATTCTGTATACTTTACTATTTCTATAAAAAATACCATTTTCTTTTGAATAGTAATTTCCTTCTTCTATAAGTTTATATTTATAATCAATTGGAACTGTTGACCTAAGCTCCCCATATAGCATAATTTCATCCTGCCAAATTCTAAGTTGCACTGGATATTCAGATGTGTTTTTAAATTTATAATCTAATCTTTTATATGCTATAGAAGTTCCTGTTCCAAAAGGTACTCTTCTTTTTTCATCTGGAAATAGAGCATCTGAATGATGATGTTTTTCTATTACTTCTAAGTCTGTGTGTAATACCAAATAATGTATTAAATTTCCAAGTTGGCATAATCCTCCACCAAGCCCTTTTCCAAGCTTACTATCACTTACTGTTAAGCCTTCAAGATATCCCTTTTTTTTAGAAGTCTTACCCACTAAATTCCACAAAGAAAACACTTCTTCTGGATAAATTATAATTCCATCTATTTTTGCTCCAGCAATTTTTAAATTTTGAGCTTTATTTTTTTGAAGTTGCATGTCTACTCCCAGTAGTTTCCTGTGCAAAATTTTTGCTTCACCTTTCCATATGTATTCTAAATTTTCTTTAGACCTTTTTTTAGCAATTTTGTACTTATGAATAATTTTATCCTCAATATCTTTTTTTATTGCTTCTTTAAAGAGAGATATCTCATATGCTAAAGGTCCTAACTCACAAAATAATTTTCTCTTTTTTTCTTCCACTTTTATCTTTCCTTATATACTCTATATATTATTTGTTCTACATAATCACATCCGTCATAAATTAACTCATAATTTGTAAATTCTGTCTTGTCTACTATTGTTTTGGCCACTTCTTCTGGATTCATTGAAATGTTTACACTTAAAATAAACTCATTTTCTTCTTTTAATTTTTCATTTTCAATTACTGCATCTAATTGATCATTATATACCATAAGTGATTCTTTATAATTCATAAACTCTGGCATACTTTGCATATGATTAAAAAATGTATATCCTACATATACAAATCTATCTTCACTATATTTTTCAGAAATTTCAATATATTTATTATATCCTTTATACAAGTACAATGGCTCTTCTGTTAAAAATCCATATCCTAAAAGAAGTATTACAGTTGTTAAGGCTATGATATAATCATATTGTTTATGCTCAAATATTGTTCCAACTGCTAGTACTATCATTATTGATACTAAAGGCAAAATATTCATAACATATCTTAAATCTATAAACTCAGTCAAAAATGCCATTATGATTGTATATGCAATTGCTGGAAAAATAATTAAAGACATTATATTTCTTTCTTTTTTTCTTTTTATCATTATTGAAATCAAAGCAATTATAAATAGTGCAATAATAATATTCCACTTACTTCCAAAGTATCTAAATACTAAATTAAAATATGTTTTTATTCTATTTAGTATATTGCCTTCTTCAAAACTTCCTACTCTTCTGTCTGATCTTAACATGTGATCTATCGAAAATGGGAAGATCAGAATAGCTATAATCGCAGATGTAATCAAGCTAAATAAATACTTTTTCATTTCACTATATTTTTTATTTTTGATGAATAATATCATCATTATTATAAAAACAAGTATTGCATAAATTGCAAAAAAGTACTGTGTTAAAAAACCTAATATTGGTATTACCAGTAATAAGATGTGATTTTGTTTTGAAATAACATATGAATCTTTTACTATTTTTAAATTTATATATAAAAATGTTATACAAAAAAATGTTAGCATCATGTACATTCTTAAGAACATCATGGTTGATATTCCACCAATGCTTAACCCATAAAGAATTACAGGTAATAGTGAAATTGATTTTCTTCCGAATTAAATTCATAATTTTCCAAATTAAAATACAGGTTCCTATAAAAAATGGAATATTAATAAAGAAAATCATATATTTAGAAAATGTATTATTAAAAATGGATGAAACTGTATGTACCAAAATATAAAATAATGGTGGATGTACATCTTGAACTTGATTATAATATACTGAAAGGTAATTAAATCTGTTGTTTTTTGCTTTCACATAGTTTTCCGCTTCTTTACTAGTTCTAAAACTTATTTTTTCTTCTTCTATTTTTTTCGAAATATATTCATCTTTTTCATCAACATGATCAATAAAATAATATTTAATATGCTTTATCCAATCTATTATATTTCCATCATTTATTATTTTCTCTTCTAATAAATAGTGCATAGGTGTTTTTATTCTATATGACCAGAAGATGTTTTCAAACTCACTATTTGATGATCCATAAGAAAATATCTCATCTGAATGATAACCTTCCTTTTGAGTCATAAATATAAAACTGACTAGACACATAATTATAATAGCTACAGCTAAAATTATTTTTTGAGTTCTATTATAAGATAATTTAATTATTTTGTTATCTACCAAATTAGTTGTTACTTTATCTGTTTGCTTTGCTTCCTTTTTATATTCATCTATACTTTTCCTAGAAACTTCTGTAATCATTTTATCAACTAATTCTTTGTCTAAATATTTTAAAGTTCCCTCTTTAAAATGAACATATTCTTTTACCTCTTCTGGTAATTTTATATCATATTTTTCTATTAGCTCTTTATTTAGAATATCATAATCGTCATATAGGCTATTTTCATTATTTATGAAATATTGATTGTAAAATACATAATCAACGACTAAATGAAAGAAAAATCCTTCCATATAGCTAGAATTTATTTTGTTTTCTTTTAAGAATTTTTTAAAATTCATTTGACTTTCTCCGTCCGGTCTATAGTGACTTTTTTCTTTATTTTCGTCTTCAGCCAATAAATAAGAATCTATTGTACCTTTAAAAAATTCCTCTTCATCTTTAACTCTATGATTTCTAACATATTCTTTTGCGGCTGCTAAATGTATTACATATCCAGGCATAAACCTATCTCCCATTAATTATTTTTTTATCTTATTTCTCCTTCATTTTTCTTGTGTTTATTAGCTTCCTCATTCTTTCTGTATAATTCATAAAATTTTGTTTTAATAATAATGCATTAAATCCCAAATTTAACATTTTCTTCACCTGCTATTTCTTTAAATTGTTCTAAAACCTCAGGGGTTAAATATATTGCTCCACACGGTTTTATCTCTGTTTTGTTAATAATATTAAGTTTTATATTTACTTTTTCACCTGAAAAAAATTTAATTGCCCCTCTAAGTTTTTCTTTTCTTTCTTCTTCTAGTTCTGTAATATCAATTGTTAGTGTATTTTTCTTTACATTTACATCATCTTGCTCATTAAATTCTTGTATGTTCTGTACAATTATTCTTGCATCTTCATCTTCTTTAATACTTAATCTTCCTTGTACTATAACAACATTTTCATCAATTAAAATTCTTTCACATTTTGAATATACACTATCAAAAATAACAATTTCAACACTTCCATATAAATCTTCAACCGTAACAAATGCCATTATTGTATTTTTCTTTGTGTACTTTTTCTTTATATTTGTTATTGTCCCAGCATATTTAACTATTTGACCATCTTTGAATCCTGCATTATTATCATCGTTTAAATTTTTAATTTTGATTGAATTTATATTAGTTTGTTTCATTATAGCATCTTTTATTTTTTCTAATGGATGTCCAGAAATGTAAATTCCTAGCATCTCTTTTTCCTGTGACAATAGTTCTTTCTCTTCAAATTCTTTTAATACCGTATACTGATATTTTACATTTTCTTCTGGCTTTACTAAATCAAACATAGTAACTTGATTTGCAAGTTGATTTTTTCCTTGATTATTTATAGTATCAAGTATCTTTTCATAAGAAGCTAGCAGTGTTGATCGTGCTTGATTCATTTCATCAAAACATCCTGCTTTTATTAAACATTCTATAGCTTTTTTGTTAACTACTCCTGCTTGGATTCTTTCACAAAAATCTGTAAATGATTTAAACTGACCATTTTTTTCTCTTTCTTCTATTACTGTTTGAATAGCTGTAATACCAACATTTTTTATACTTCCTAGTCCAAATCTTATTTTTCCATCTTGAACAGTAAATTTTGTATAACTTTTATTAATGTCAGGTTTTAAAATCTCTATATTTAATCTTTTACATTCATAAATATAAATTGGCACTTTATCAAGATTTCCTAGAAAACTATTTAAAGTTGCAGCCATAAATTCTTCTGGATAATAGGCTTTCAGATATGCTGTTCGATATGAT
Source organism: uncultured Clostridium sp. (assembly GCA_947303785.1). GTDB lineage: Bacteria > Bacillota > Clostridia > TANB77 > CAG-508 > UMGS1994. Next base: position 30,437 of record CAMYZH010000012.1, on the reverse strand, counting down.
ACAACTGCATATGCTGCAGCATGTGATTTATTAAATGCATATTTTGCAAATTCGGCCATTTCGTCAAATATTTTGTCTGCTGATTTTTCATCAATTCCATTTCTAACACAACCTGGAACTAATATATTACCTTTTTCATCTGTTTGTCCATGAATAAAATATTCTCTTTCTTTTGCCATAACATCAAGCTTTTTCTTTCCCATTGCTCTACGAACTAAATCAGCTCTTCCTAAAGAGTATCCAGCAAGGTCTCTAACAATTTGCATAACTTGCTCTTGATATACCATACAACCATATGTAACATTTAAAATTGGCTCTAAAGCAGGGTGTGTATAAACATTATGTCCTGGGTTTTGTTTTCCTTTTACATATCTTGGAATCTGATCCATCGGTCCTGGTCTATATAAAGAAACGCCTGCTATTATATCCTCTAAGCAATCTGGTTTTAGTTCTTTCATAAAATTAGTCATTCCTTGACTTTCAAATTGGAATATTCCTACACTTTCTCCTTCTGCCCATTGCTTGTACACCTTTGGATCATTCATGTCTGTATCATATTTAACTTCTATTCCTCTATTTTCTTTAACGAGCTTTTCTGTATCTGATATAACAGTAAGAGTTCTAAGCCCTAAAAAATCCATTTTTAAAAGTCCTAATTCTTCTAAAACTGTCATAGTATATTGTGTTGAAATGTTTCCATCATTTACATACAAAGGAACATAACTATCAACCGGATCTTTTGTTATTACTATTCCACATGCATGTGTTGAAGCCTGTCTTGGTAATCCTTCTAGTTTTATTGCTATATCTATCAAATTCTTAACCTGGTCATTTGATTCATATAATGATTTTAATTCTCTATTCTGATCTAATGCTTTTGGTATTGTTATATGTACTTCCATTGGAATCATTTTGGCAAGTTTGTCTGTTTCAGAATAAGGATAGTCTAGAACTCTTCCAACATCACGTATTACCATCCTTGCTGCCATAGTTCCAAATGTTATAATTTGCGAAACATGGTCTTTTCCATATTTTCTTTCAACATATTCTATAACTTCTCCTCTTCTTTCATAGCAAAAGTCAACATCAAAATCAGGCATGCTAATTCTTTCTGGATTTAAAAATCTTTCAAATATTAATCCATATTTTAAAGGATCAATATCTGTAATTCCAATTGCATATGCCGCAATTGAACCTGCACCAGATCCACGTCCTGGTCCTACAGGTATTCCAACAGATTTTGCATAATTTATATAATCCCATACTATTAAGAAATAATCTACATATCCCATTTGTTTTATAACTGATACTTCATATTCAAGTCTTTTTAATACTTCTTCTGATGGATTTTCTCCATATCTTTTTCTTATACCTTTATCACATAAATCCTTGAAATAATCATAATGTGTTTCAAATTCTTTTGGAACATCATAATTTGGAAGTTTAGTTACACCAAATTCAAAATCGTAGTTACATTTTTCTGCAATCTTAACAGTATTTTCAATGGCATCTGGAAATTCCGAAAAATAATCTGCCATTTCTTCAGGTGATTTTATATAAAATTCTTCTGTTTCAAATCTCATTCTATCTTCATCAGACATTCTCTTTCCTGTTTGAATGCAAAGTAATATTTCATGAAAATAGCTATCTTCTTTTTTTAAATAATGTGCATCATTAGTTGCAACAAGTGGAATATCTAATTTTCTAGCAATTTCAATCAATTTTTGATTTACCATTATTTGTTGTCTTAGGCCATTATGTTGAATTTCTATATAGTAATCATCTTTAAAAACTTTTTTATGCCATAGAGCAATCTCTTCAGCTTTTTTTATGTCATTTTTAATTATAGCTTGACTTAAACTTCCTGCTAAACAAGCACTTAAGCAAACTAATCCTTCACTATATTTTTCTAGTATTTCTAAATCAATTCTAGGCTTATAATAATAGCCTTCAACAAATGATAAAGAAACTAATTTTGATAAGTTTTGATATCCAGTTTTATTTTTCGCAAGTAAAATTAAATGATTATATCCACTGTCTGTTCCCGCTTCTTTATCAAATCTGCTTCTCGGCGCAACATAAACTTCACATCCAATAATTGGCTTAATTCCATTTTTTGTGCACTCTTTATAAAATTCAACTGCACCATACATTACTCCATGATCAGTAAGCGCTATGGCTTTCATTCCTAGTTCTTTTGCTCTTATTGGTAATTCTTTAATTCTACTCATTCCATCTAGTAAACTGTATTCACTATGGACGTGTAAGTGTACAAATTCTGGCATTTTTCTCTCCTTCTCTAATATGTTTGTTATATCATATTTTATGTGATATATCAATATAAATAAAAAACTCTATATATACAAAATCAAAACAAGGAATATTTGAATATGCGTGGAAGAAAATTAGGATTTCTTATGTTAGAAAAAAGGAAAACCGCAATATATTTGCGGAAGGATTCATTTTTTCTAACAATAGAAATCCTATTTGATGTAACAAATTTCAGAATATTACTTGTTTTGATTTTGTGTATATGGAGTAATTAATATATAAATTAATTATAATAACTTAATCGATTCAGTAATATCTTTTTCCTGAACTTTTGGAATTTTAATAATCTCAAATTTAGATATTTTATCTCCAAATTGTATTTCGACAATATCTCCTACTTTAACATCATAACTTGGTTTTACAATTTTTCCATTAACTTTGACTCTCTGACTATCTGCAACTTCATTTGCAACAGTTCTTCTTTTTATTATTCTACTCATTTTTAAAAATTTATCTAATCTCATTTTGTTGTCTCCTATTTTTCATTATTTAATATCTATTCAAATTTCTAAATCCCAACCTTTTTCCTCTGTATCTATTATTATACTCATTTTCTTGAATTGGTTCATAATTATTTACCATATTAGAATTCTGTATTAAATCTTCAATTGTTTTTTCTTTTGAATTTTCTTGCATAACTATTTGGCTTTGACACCACTGTCTAGTAAGCCATGCTGTTATATATGAAAGTAATGTATATAATATTGTAAAAATTAAAAATGTTTCATCAGCAACTGAAAATGTAAGTATTAATAATATTGAAAATGTGATTCCCGCTATTTTTATCGGACTATGTATCAATGTCTCTAAAATAATAGATAAAATACTTATTGAAACAGGTAATGCAAAAAATAAAAGTAAACTGTTCATATTATTCCAAACCCCTTTTAAAATAAAATTTATATATAATATTCTGTTCTATTTTTTTAGTTACATTCTATTTTTGTGAATTATGATTTTTTAATATTCTACTTTTAATAGATATAATCCATGAGCTGGTAATGTTTTTCCAGCTCTATTTCTATCTCCGTGATTCTATAATATCTAAAATTTGTTCAGGTTCTATTTTCCCTAATCCGACATCAACTAGCGTTCCAGATATTATCCTCACCATGTTATATAAAAATCCTGTCCCTGTTATTTCAATAATGATTCTTTCTCCCTCTTTTTTTACACTACCATCAAAAATTGTTCTTATACTGCTTTTACTACTTGTTCCACTAGCTTTAAACCCTTTAAAATCATGCTTTCCAATGAAATATTTAATTGCTATATTCATCTTTTCTGAGTCCAATTTCGTTGGTATATGATATTCTAAACCTCTATATATTGCACTTCCATTTTCTGAATTATTTATTATATATCTATATGTTTTTGATTTTACAGAATACCTGCTATGAAACATTTCATCTACTTCTTCAGCAGATTTTATTATAATACTCTTTTTTAATTTAGAATTGATAGCCTTTGCAAATTTTTCTATTGGAATTTTTGAGTTTGTCTTAAAATTTGCAGTTTGTCCTAAACTATGTACTCCTGCATCCGTTCTCCCAGAAGCAATTAGGTAAACTTCTTCCCCTGTAATTTGGCTAATTGCCTTTTCAATTTCTCCTTGAATATTTAGTTTATCTGGTTGTTTTTGCCATCCATTAAATCCTTTTCCATCATACTCTATGATTAATTTTATGTTTCTCATGTTCAATGTAGTCCTCTCTTACATTATTTGAATGTTTTTATTTTATCATCAAACTATGATTTCTGCAATTATTTAAGTGTGATTCTATTAATCCTTGAAATACTTTAACTCATATTATATAATTATAAAAACCAATGCATTGGAGGTTAAAATATGTCAATTAGACTAGTTGCTAGTGATTTAGATGGAACTATTAGTTGTGAAAATAATAGTATTTCTGACTTAAACTTTGAAGCTATTGATTTAATGCAAAACCAAAATGTAGATTTGGCTATTTGTACTGGAAAATCATATTCAATAAGTAAAGATCTATGTATGAAATGTCACGCTACATATGGTATTTTTAATAATGGTTCACAAATCTATAATCTAAAAACTGGCCAATTAATTTATAATACATATTTAGAACTTAAAGATTTAGAAATATGCTATAAATTTGCAAAATCAAATAACTTACATGTTCACTGTTATGCAGAAAATCAACTAATTTCTGAAAAGTTACAATTTTTAGATTTAAGAAATTTTAAACTTCAAAAATACCCTGGCTTTAAATTCATTATAACAGACAATGTATATAATTATATTGAAAACAATAATATAACAGTTCAACAATTAATTCTTTCCAGTTCTTCTATTCCAGATAGTATTACTTCTCAAATAGATAAATTTGCTAATGTTACTATTTCTAAAATTTCTAAAATTGGGAAATACAAAGACACTATTTTAAACAAAGAATATGAATATATTTCTATTCTTCCTAAAAATACAAGTAAAAGTATGGCAATTAGATTTCTACAAGATTATTTATCAATTCAAAAAGAAGAAATAATGGCAATTGGCGATAATATTAATGATATTGACATGCTTCTAAATTCTGGAATAAGTATCGCAGTATCCAATGCTTATTCTGATTTAAAAAGTATCGCAAAATATATTACTCATAATAATGTATCAGAAGGTGGATTTGCTGAAGCAGTTTTTAAATTCATACCACAAAAATAAAAAAGAAGGTTTGTTACCTTCTTTTTTATTCTTTTTTTCTACTTTTATATAGTTTTCTAAATCTTGTTACTTTAGCTTTTTTCTCCTGTTCTATATCTTTTATAGTAATTAAATATTTAATTAATATCTTTTTTAAAGTTTCTTCTTTAACATCTGCTATAAGTGTTCCCTCTTTAGCTATTGATATTTTACCAGTTTCTTCTGAAACAACAACTACTACACTATCTGTTTCTTTTGAAATTCCTATCGCAGCTCTATGCCTTGTTCCTAATTCTCTTGCAATATCTTTATCATCAGCTAGTGGTAACATACATGATGCTGCTGCAATTTTGTTATCACTAATAACTACTGCTCCATCATGAAGAGGTGTCTTAGGTACAAATATATTTACAAGTAATTGGGGCGAAATTTCAGAATCTATCATAATTCCTGTATCTATGATATCATTTAATTTGATATCTCTTTCTATTACAATTAGGGCGCCTGTCCTTGTTTTTGCAAGTTCTTCTGCTGCTATAACTATTCTGTATATATTTTCCTTCGTTTTTACTTCATTATTCTTGTCTATTCCTATAAATTTACTGAATTGATTTGTTCCTAATTGTTCGAGTCCTCTTCTAAGTTCAGGTTGGAATATAATCATTAATGCTAAAACTCCCCAATTCATAATTGCTGTCATTATAGTATTAAAAATATATAAATGAAGAATTCCTGATAACCATGTTATTATTACTAAAATCAAAATCCCCTTTGCAAGTTGGCTAGCTCGTGTATGTCTAATTGATTTAAATAATTTAATTACTAGAAATGCAACTATTAATACATCTAGGATCAGCATAAATAAATTTAATGGATGCTCTTGTAAGTTTTCAAAATAATTTAATATATTACTTTCGTAAAAACGTGTAATGTCTATTTTAAAACTTTCCATATTTTCCCTTTCTTACTATTTTGTAAGTAAATAAAATAATAATGTACTACATGTTGCAAGTAGCATTGCTACAACCATTATAATTGCAATTATTTTTGTTATAATTTTATGTTTATCCATAATTTAAAATCTCACTTTCCTTCAACATAGTATGTCATTATTCTATATCATATGTTTTATTTTTTCAATAGAAATTTTTTCTATATTTTAAGTTTTGCAAAAATTTTGTCGAATCATTGAAAAATATACAATATTGTGCTATTATCTTAAAAGTTAATTAAATATTAATTTTAAATTCAATTTTTTGGGTTAAAATAATAATTATAAATAATTCGGAGGTATGTTTATGAAATTTGAAGAATGGGAAGGATTTAATTCCGGAGATTGGCAAGAAGAAATTGATGTTCGTGACTTTATACAAAAGAACTATACTCCTTATACTGGAGATGATTCTTTTCTTGCAGAATCTACAGATGCTACAAAAAAACTTTGGAATGAAGTTTTAGATCTTTATAAGAAAGAAACAAAAAATGGTGGTGTTTTGGCTGTATCAGCTGATATTGCATCAACAATAACTAGTCATGAAGCTGGTTATATTGATAAAAAATTGGAAAAAATAGTTGGTTTACAAACCGATGCTCCTTTAAAAAGAGCTATTATGCCAAATGGAGGTATTCGTATAGTTGAAAAATCTTGTGCTGCTTATGATGTAAAAGTTTCAGACAAAATAGAAGATATTTATCACAACTATAGAAAAACACATAATGATGGTGTGTTTTCTGCTTACACTCCTGAGATAAGAGCCGCAAGAAGTTCTCATATTATTACAGGATTACCTGATGGGTATGGTCGTGGAAGAATTATTGGTGATTACAGAAGAGTAGCTCTTTATGGTGTTGACTTTTTAGTTGAAGAAAAGAAAAAAGATTTTGCAAATTGTGTTTCTTCTACTTTTAGTGAAGAAATAATTAGACAAAGAGAAGAAATAAGTGATCAAATAAAAGCATTAAATGATTTAAAAATAATGGCTCAAAAATATGGATATGATATTTCAAAGCCAGCTAAAAATGCTCAAGAAGCAATTCAATGGTTATATTTTGGATATTTAGCAGCTATAAAAGATCAAAATGGTGCTGCAATGAGTATAGGTAGAACCTCTACTTTCTTAGATATCTATATTGAAAGAGATTTAAATAATGGAACTTTAACTGAAAAAGATGCTCAAGAATTAATGGATCATTTTATTATGAAACTTCGTATGGTTAGATTTTTAAGAACTCCTGAATATGATGAATTATTCAGCGGAGACCCAGTTTGGGTTACTGAATCAATTGGTGGTATGGGAATAGATGGTAGAACTTTAGTAACAAAAAATTCATTTAGAGTGTTACACACATTAAATACATTAGGTTCTTCACCAGAGCCTAACTTAACAGTTCTATGGTCTACAAAACTTCCAGATGGATTCAAAAAATTCACAACAAAAATGTCAATAAATACAAGTTCTATTCAATATGAAAATGATGACTTAATGAGAGGTTATTGGGGCGATGATTATGGAATCGCATGTTGTGTTTCTGCAATGAGAATAGGTAAACAAATGCAATTTTTTGGAGCTAGAGCAAATTTAGCTAAAACTCTTTTATATGCAATTAATGGTGGAAAAGATGAAATGTCTGGAAAGCAAGTTGCACCTAGATTTGAGGCAATAACTTCTGAATATTTGGATTATGATGAAGTAATGGCAAAATTTGATAATATGATGGATTGGGTTTCTAAAGTATATATTGATGCTTTAAATATAATTCATTATATGCATGATAAATATTCATATGAAGCCATTGAAATGGCTTTACATGATAAGGAGATATTAAGAACTATGGCATGTGGAATTGCTGGCCTTTCAGTTGTTGCAGATTCTTTGTCTGCAATAAAATATGCTAAGGTAAAACCTATCAGAAATGAAAGTGGAATTGCTATAGATTTTGAAATTGAAGGAGACTTCCCTAAATATGGTAATGATGATGATAGAGTTGACAAAATAGCTGTTGATATTATTAAAAGATTTATGAATAAATTAAAGAAACAAAAAACATATAGAAATTCTAAACCAACAATGTCAATTTTAACAATAACATCAAATGTTGTTTATGGTAAAAATACTGGAAATACTCCAGATGGAAGAAGATCAGGCGCTCCATTTGGTCCTGGTGCAAATCCAATTCATGGTAGAGATGAAAATGGTGCATTAGCTGTATTAAATACTATTGCTAAATTGCCTTATAAATATGCAGAAGATGGTATCTCATATACATTTGCAATAACTCCTGATACATTAGGAAAATCATTATCTGAAAGAGTTCAAAATTTAATCTCACTATTAGATGGATATTTTGTACAAATGAGTCATCATATTAATGTAAATGTATTTAATAGAGAATTACTAATTGATGCTATGAATCATCCAGAAAAATATCCTCAACTTACAATTCGTGTTTCAGGATATGCAGTTAAATTTACCAAACTAACTAAAGAGCAACAATTAGATGTAATAAATAGAACTATTCACGAAAAAATTAGTTAGAATTTGTTATATATTTATAGGGGATGACTTATTGTCTCCCCTATTAATTTATTGAGGTGAAGTATGGAAAATATTTTAGGATATGTTCATTCAATTGAAACATTTGGAACTGTCGATGGTCCAGGAATTAGATTTGTTATTTTTATGCAAGGCTGTCCTCTTAAATGTAAATATTGTCATAATAGAGATACATGGGATACAGGGATTGGTAATCGTACAAAAATACCTGAGTTATTAGATGAAATTAAAAGGTATATTCCTTATATGAAATCATCTGGCGGTGGTGTCACTGTTTCTGGCGGAGAACCTTTAATTCAAGCGAAATTTATAATTGAGCTTTTTAAAGAATTAAAAAAACTTAATATTCATACTTGTATTGATACTGCTGGAAGTATTCCAATTAATGATGACATTGTAGAGCTTTTACAATATACAGATTTAGTTTTACTAGATATTAAACATATAAACTCTGAGAAAGCTAAAATGCTTACTGGATTATCTAATGAAAACAATCTAAACTTAGCTAAATATTTAAGTCAGAATAATATTTCAATGTGGATTAGACAAGTATTAGTTCCTGGATACACTGATGATGAAAAAGATTTAAAAGAATTAAAAAATTTCATTTCTACACTTTCATCTGTAGAAAAAATAGAGATTTTACCATATCATGATTTAGGAAAATTTAAATGGGAAGAATTAGGGGTTGTTTATCCTTTAAACCATGTTAGAACCGCTACATCTGAAGATGTAGCAAAAGCTAAAGCAATATTAGGAATTTGAAATTAAACTTTTTATAATAGCATAAAACTCAAACTAGTTTTATGCTAATTTTTTTACATACCTGTTACAGGTAGTTTTGTTAATGCATTTTTATTTATTACATTTGTCTTAGTATTTTGAGCTATTGTTTCTTGCTTATATTTTTTATTATTTTTATAAACAATTCTCTCTTCTTCTTTTTCTTGTTTTTCATTTGAAATATTTAATGATAATTCTTCATTTAAGGTAATATCAAATTCAATGTTTTTTTCTAGTTTTTTGTATCCATCAAGAGTTTTAGTTTCTTCTAGAAAATATTTACCTGGCATTAATCTTTCTACTTTGATTTGCCCATTCTCGTCTGTTAACAAATTACTATATTTTATTTGGCCTGATTCATCTAAAATTCTAAATTCAACATTTTTAAGTGGAAGTTCTTCTTTTCCTCCTGTTTTTTTGATTAATAGTTTATTAGTATTTTGACTATAGTTTATTGTTATATTCCCTTCACCTAATTCATATATTTCTCCTGCTAATGCATAATTCTGTTTGCTAGAATTATTAGAATTTCCATATAATACAGGATTAGTCTCTAATTCAGATTTTACATTAATATTAATTGTTCCATCCTTTTCAAGCATAACTATTGGGACCATTACTTTGAACTCTTTTTCACTTGTTTTACTTACGATATTTCCTTTTAAATCACATATTTTTATATCTTGACTTGTGCTTTCTTTATCAGATTTTAAGTCCTCAACTTTTGTAAAACTTATTTCAAATTCTTTACTATTGCATACAGTATTAATTTTTAAATTTTTACTTATATAGTTTTTATCTATATCATCAATTTTCCATTGGCTTGTTTCTTTAATTTCTATCATATTACTTGGTTTAACATCTATATTTTCTCTCGCATATTTAACAATTTGTTTTAGTGCATTTAAGGTTCTCATTCCTGCTTCACCAATTGGTTCATATCTTGAAGTATCATATCCATACAATACACAATAAACAGCTTGTTTGGTAGCTGTATATGCTTCATCCTCATCTTTAACTCCTAATTGTTCTATACTCTTATATGGATATCCATTTGTTATTGCTCTCCAAATTGCAGGATTGTTTATAGCACTATCTACAGAAACTGAATATGGCCCATATTCTCCAACTCCACCTAATTCAACATTTACGCAATATGCTGGATTTTCTTTTCCATTTGCTTTATAAAATACCTTTGTTACTATTATTTCTCCACCATTTGACTTCATTTTTAATAATGGCTTACATTTTCCTTTTGAATATAAATCTGCTGAATTAATATTAAATGCAGCAAAAGTTGAACTTGAATTTAATACTATTGTAGCAATAAAAAACAATATCATTGCTATTTTTATTATTTTACTTTTCATATTTATCACTTTTCCTTTCATCTAGTTTATAATTTTTCTTCCTTTTATACACCTACGTAATTGTGGTTTATTCTCAACACAAGTAATTAGTGTAATTATATCTTCTTTTGTATTTTCAATAACATATACATCCGTATCCTGAATTATGCTATTTTCATAAACTATGTATTTTTGCTCTACCCCATTTACTCTATAGATTATTTCATCTCCACTAGTTAACTCTTTTATTCTTGAAAAGTAATTAACCTTATAACCTCTATTATGTGCTGCAAGCGCAATATTTCCACAATTTATACCACTTTGTGGAAAGTGTCCTATATATTGATTTAATGTTGCTTCATCAATTCCTTCATTAATTTCGGCTTCAAGATTAAACTTAGGTATAACCAATTTCCATTCATCAATTTTTATATCTACTACATCTTCATCATTTGTTTCTAAATTGAAATTTGTAAGTTCTTTTTTATCACTATTAATGATTTCATTATTTTGAACTAAATTATTTGTTGATAGTTGAGATAAAAAAATAATAATCGAAATAATTATAGATAGGAGTTTTATTAAAAAATCTTTTATGCTATTTCCTCCATTTTATTGAAACAAAAAATTTTGAATTAAAATAAATTGCAATTTAATTTATACTAATCATAATCCCATTTTTTTTATTTGTAAAGCTTTTTTCATCGTGAAAATTCGACAAAATTCGACTTTACCATCTCTTTTAAAAAACATTGATTGATTAAATAATCTGTGCTATAATAACTTTGATTTTCATATCAAGAAAGGATTTGATATACTTATGAAACTTACTGAAGACAGTTCAAGTCTAGCCGAACACAAATTACTTGTTTTATATATTTTAAATAAAATTGGAAAACCTATCAATCAAAAAGCTTTATTAGAACTTATTTCATCAATAACAGAATTAAACTATTTTTATTTTCAACAATTTCTTTTGGATTTGATTGAAAATAAGTATGTTATCTCTTACTCTAAAGATGATGAAATATTATATGATATCACTCCTGAAGGGAAAAGAGCAATTGAACTTACAGCAGATATGATTCCAGGAATATTAAAATTACAGGTAGATAATAATTTGAAAAAAAATCTAGATGACATAGAAGACAAATACTCCATTTCAGCAGATTACACACCTATTGATGAAAACCATTTTACTGTTAAGTGTAAAATTGTAGAAAATAATAATATAATGTTTGAAACTTTGATATATACTGGATCTAAAGAGCAAGCAAAACTTATAGTTGATAACTGGAATAATAAAGCAGATGAAATCTACCCACAAATACTTGTATTACTCTCAAAATAAGAATGAAGCACTAAAAAGTTATAGTGCTTCATTTTTTATTTTAAATTTTCTCTCAGTGCTTCATATAAAACTACTGCTGTTGCAACTGATGCATTTAAACTTTCTGTCTTACCTGGCATAGGAATTTTTATTTTTTCGTCTGCCATATCCAAAACTTCTTTTCGTACTCCATTGGCTTCATTTCCAATAATTATAGCCGTCCTTTTATACGAAATATCATATATTGTTTTATCTGTGTGAAGATATGTTGTAACAATTTTTATTTTATGTCGTTTTAATTCTTTCAAAGTTTTTTCTAAGTCATCACTTTCTATAATATTAATTCTTAATATTGCCCCCATCGTTGATCTTACAACTTTAGGATTATATATATCTGTACAATCTTTTGAAATAATTATTTGTTTAAAATCTAAACTATCTGCAGTTCTAAGAATTGTTCCCATATTTCCTGGATCTTGTATATTGTCAAGTATCAAAAACAAATCTTCATTAAAGTTTATATTTTTTTGTTCTGCTTCTTTTTCTATAATTGCCATTATACCTTGAGGATTAACTACTGATGTAAGGGTAGAAAAAACTTTTTCACTTACATAAATACACTCATATTTTGCAATTTCATATTTCAATTCTGCTTCAAAATCATCATTTTGACTACAATCATCACAAATAATTATAAGCTTGATTTTGGCTTTTTCGGAAATTGCTTCTTTTATAAGTTTTATTCCTTCAATTATATAGCAATTTTCTTCATCTCGATATTTTTTATCTTTTAGCTTTTTAATTTTCTTAATTGTCTCATTATCTTTACTTGTAATAACCATTTTTTCATCTCCAAAATTCTTTTATTATTATTATGCTCTATATATCATTTAAAAATGCTTTTATTTCTTCTAGTATATCATTAATATTTTTTGTTTTATATGTTATATATGGATTTTTTCCAGGAGAAAATTTTATTCTCATTCCATATTTTTTAATAAGTTTATCAACTATTTCAAAATCAAACGATTTTTCATCAAAATAGAATATTACTTTATCTAGTTTTTGAGAAATCTTAATGATACTCTTTTCTCTTGACATATTTCTTATTCTAGCAATTTCTATTAAATTATTTATTTCCTTTGGCATATTTCCATATCTATCTATAATAGAATCAATAATATCTTTTATTTCTTCTTCATTTTGACAAAGCGCAATTGACTGATATACCTCAATTTTTTGATTTGAATCTTCGATAAAATCATCTGGAATATAACTTGAAACATTTATTTCTATTTGCACATCAATTTCTTCTTCTATTTGAATTCCCTTCATCTCTTTTACGACTTCATCTAGAAGCTTACAATACATATCATAACCTACTTGTTCCATATGTCCATGTTGCATTTCTCCCAAAACACTTCCAGCTCCTCTGATTTCTAAATCTCTCATAGCAATTTTAAATCCAGATCCAAATTCAGTAAATTCTTTAATTGCTTTTAAACGTTGGTCTGCAACTTCTGATAATAATTTATCCTTTTTATACATTATATATGCATATGCTTGTTTATCACTTCTTCCTACTCTACCTCTAATTTGATAAAGTTGCGCTAATCCAAGTCTATCAGCATTTTCTACAATAATAGAATTTGCATTTGGAATATCAATTCCAGATTCTAAAATCGTAGTACAGACTAAAACATTAATCTTTTTATCAATAAAGTCTTGCATTATTTCCTCAAGTTCTCTTCCTGACATTTTTCCATGTGCAATTCCAATCTTTGCTTCAGGTACTAATGCTTGAATTTGATTCACTTTTCTTTCAATTCCTTCAACTTTGTTGTACATGTAAAAAACTTGACCATCATGCTCTATTTCTTTTATTATTGCCTCTCTTACAATTTCATCATCATATTCTAACACATAGGTTTGAACAGGTTTTCTGTTTTGTGGTGGCTCATAGATAACAGACATATCTCTTATCCCAAGTATTGACATATGAAGGGTTCTCGGAATTGGCGTTGCAGTCATTGTTAGAACATCAACATTGGTTTTTAATTGTTTAATTTTTTCTTTATCTTTTACCCCAAATCTATGTTCTTCATCAATTATTAAAAGTCCTAAATTTTTAAAATTTACATCTTTACTTAGAATTCTATGAGTTCCAATTATTACATCTATTTCCCCTTTCTCTAATTTTTTAATAATGGTTTCTTGCTGTTTTTTGGTTTTAAACCTATTTAACAATTCAACCCTTATTGGAAATTTTTCCATTCTTTCTTTAAAACTTTCATATTGTTGACCTGCTAAAATAGTGGTTGGAACCAGATATGCAACCTGTTTTTGGTCCATACAAGCTTTAAATGCAGCTCTTATCGCAACTTCAGTTTTTCCATATCCTACATCTCCGCAAAGTAATCTATCCATTGGTTTTGCAGATTCCATGTCTTTTTTTACTTCTTCAATACATCTTAATTGATCATCTGTTTCAACATATGGAAAGCTCTCTTCAAATTCTTTTTGCCAAACAGTATCTGTTGAAAATGAATATCCTTTTGTATGCTCTCTTTTAGCATATAATTCAATAAGATCTCTTGCTACTTCTCTTAAATTGTTTTTAACTCTAGTTTTAGTATTTTCCCAATCTTTACTTCCAAGTCTATTTATCTTTGGCTCTCCGCTTCCTGAGCCAATATATTTTCTTATATTATCTAAAGAACTTGTTGGAACATAAAGTATATCATTATCTTTATATTTTACCTTTATATAATCTTTAGTAACTCCATCTGCCTTAATAGTATTTACACCTATATATTGACCTATTCCATGAGTTTTATGAACCACATAATCTCCGACTTTCAAATCAGAAAAAATAACTGTTTCTCCTTCTTTAAAACTTTGAGACAATCTAGTTTTCTTTTTTTCTCTTAATGAAAATAATTCACTTGCTGAAATTACTAGTAAATTTAAATCAAAACTTTCAAATCCAGTAGAAATAGTTCCAGATGTAAGGCTTACCACCCCTGGAACTATTTTTCTTTCTAATTTTTCATCTAATGTATAATTAATTTTTTTCTCTTCAAGTAATTTTGAAAGGTTTCTAGCATTTTCAAAATTACCACATAGGACTACTGTTTGTTTAAATTTTTCATTTGCTTTTTGTAATTCCTCAAACAATAAATCCATTGAACTACGAAAAAAGTTAACCTCCCTATAGCTAAAGCTATATCCGTTTCTTTTTGCATGCATACTTTGGATATCAGTAAATCCAATTTCCTTATTTTCTAGATAAATTGTTTGAATCTGCTTTGTTTTTTCTATTATATCTATATAATCAAAATATTCTTGAATAATTTGAACTGGAATTTTCTTTTTATCTATTAATCCATTTATGATTGTTTCATTATCTTTTATAATGTTTTCTGATCTAGCCTTGATTTTTGAAGACTCATCTAAAAATACTATAAAATCATCTTTTAGATAATCTAAAAATGAATGTTTTTTATTATAAAAACTATTAAAATATTTATCTATTTTACTTAAATAATTTCCACTTTTTATTTGTTCAATGTCGTCACGTGCAATATCTTCAAGCCTTCCAGCGAATGTACTCTCCTTTATTTTTGTGCAAACATCTTCTATACTGTTTTCTAATAAGTATTCAAAAGCTGGCATAATACAAACTTCATCAACCATATCTGTAGATCTTTGAGTTAAAATGTTAAACTTTCTAATTGAATCGATTTCATCTCCCCAGAATTCTATACGAATTCCATTTTTAGAATTTACAGCAATATCTACGATTCCGCCTCTAATACTAAATTGCCCTTTTCCTTCAATTGTGTCATATCTTTCATAACCTAAACTAACTAGGGTTTCTTTTAAATTTTCAAGTCTATATTCTTGACCAACTGTTAATGTAAGTATTTGTTTATATAATTCATCTTTTTCAATCATTGGCTGCATTACCGCTTCAATAGTTGTTACTATTATCTTACTTTTTTTGCTTGCAATATTGTTTAGGACTTCAATTCTATCAAAAAGATTATCTTTACTTTCTGTTAAGTAATCATATGCTAATATTTCTTTTTTAGGAAAGAATTCAACATTTTCTTCAAAATACTCTAAGTCTTTTACTATTTTTTTTGCTTGAATTTCATTATATGTAACTATGCAAATTGGTTTTTCTAAATAAAATTGTGTCGAATATGTAAAATGTGCTTTTCCACTATCTGTTAACCCTGATATCATCATTGGTGATATTTTTGCTTTTACATCTTCTATATATGCTTTATATTTTTTTACATTAGGAATTATTTTTACCAATGAATTCATAATCTTCTCCTTTATACTATATAAATATATAATTTAAAGTTTAAATAATATATTCAAGTAAGTATTATAGCACATAACCTAGCATTATACAAGATTTTCCCTGATTTTACAGTTCTACTTGTTTATATTGTATTATTTCTATTATTATGCTATAATTATAAAATAAATTATTTATAGAAAGGTTTTTTATATGCATGCTTATAAAAGTTTTACATCAAATTTACACCGTGCAGAAAATAGAGTTGCAGCAAGACCAAAAGAAGCTTCTTATGTTAAACAATACTTGCCAACAATCACTGCTCATATCCAGGAATTAGTAGATGCCAATCCTGAAATTACTGCAGAGCAAATGGAAGATAAGTTATTTGAAGAAATAGAAAATTATTCTAATACGGTTTATCATAATGCTTTTGTTTTTGCACAATATATGGAATACATTGCTTGCCAATTTCTTAAAAATAATAAAAATAAATATCAAGAAATATCTGAAAAGTTAAAAGATTCAAATAAAGATTTTGAAAATACGAATTATCAAGATTGTTCAACATTTGAAGAATATCTTTTATTGTATGTTTATAGATTAAAAAAAAGTATTTTTTTAAATGTTTTTGAAGGATATCTTGATGGTTCATCTGAAAACTATATAAATTTTGATGAGCTATTGCAAGAAAATATAAAAGATTTAAGTTCATATTTTTTTGAGAAGAATTTTAACCTATCTGAATTTTCAGATATTTTTGATAATCCTTCAATTGATAAACAAAAAAAAGTTAAGGAATTTTCTACTTGGTATAATAATGCGATAGCTAGACAAAGATTTCTTAAATATGCTCAACTTTTTTTAAATGGTTCTTTCTCTTGTTTAGCAGGTGATGATAAAGATACTGAAAAAGAATTGAGAAAAGACCTCGCCAAATCAACTTCAGATATTGTTGAACAGCTAGATAGAATGGGCCATATAGATGAATACTTAGCGTTCTTTGTAGTACAAATGTGTGAAATGGGATTTCCAGAATATGCTTCTCCTGTTTGTAAAGACGGGGCACTTAATACCAAAGTTCTCGATTACTTTAATAATTCTAATACTTTTTTTTCACTGAAAAAAGCACATGATTTGATTGATAAAAATAAATTTAAACAGATGCTGTCTGAAGGTGCCTTATCAAACCCAAAAGTAATATCTCTTGAAAGTTTATTGGCACTTAATGCCTTCTGGTCAAATAGATATATTAAAGAGCTAGACTTATATTCTGAAGCTATGTTTGCAGTACACGATTTTAATCTAATAAATAGAATTTTATCTGGTGAAAAATATTCTATTTCTAAAAATGATATAAAAAAAATGCTTATAAAAATGAATACTTTCTATAGACCTTCAACAACATTTCTTGAACAAATGCAAGAAATGTTTGATCATACTAAACGCGATGAAAAAATGATTTCCGTTTCTTGTGATTCTTTTTATGATAATTTAAAAGATACATTTGGAAATGAATATCATGAACATTTTTCAAGATTGTGTCCTGCTTCAGTGAATGATTTATTAGAAGATGCTCGTTGGTATCTTAATTTATATAATCCTATTTTCTCTTCATATGGTATGAAAAACGAAACCATAAATGCATTACTTTCTAGTATTAACAATTCAAAATCTTTGGATTTTCCAAATGCAGGAATCATTTTAGAGGATATTTCTTCAGATGGAACCTTTGCAAACCTAAAACCTAGTGTATTGGTTGGATTTGATGCTAAGCTTTCATTTCCTGTTAGAGTACATGCTATCAACATTGATGAATTAATCTATTTCTTAAAATCACTTACAGGAACCTCAATAATGCCTATTTATGAAGGAGCTAATGATTTTAAAAATCCATTGACAGGAGAAGCATGTCGTGCACCTATAGTTTTACCTTTGAATTCAAAGTATTTAGATATAATAAAAAAAGCTAGAAAAAATTTAAAACAATATAAAAATCCCAAGCTTATTGCACATTTAGGCTTCTTAGATTCTAAGCATCCCCCTGAGCATTTAGGAACTACAGTAGTAAATCATAGAGGTAAAAAAGAGACTATTTTTAAAAGAAGATATGTTGATTTAGAAACTGGTATCATCTACACCATGGATGAAGAAGCTTTATTACAAAGGGTTTCTAATGAAAAAACTGAGGAGGCAAAAAATCATGGCTCTGAATAAAGAAATGTTTACAACATATTTTAAATTTAAAGATTTTGATAAGTGTATTGGAATGCTTAGAAA
This sequence comes from uncultured Clostridium sp., assembly GCA_947303785.1. Lineage (GTDB taxonomy): Bacteria > Bacillota > Clostridia > TANB77 > CAG-508 > UMGS1994. Next base: position 11,821 of record CAMYZH010000012.1, on the reverse strand, counting down.
AGAAATAACTAGTATTCTAGTTAAAAAAATAAAATTACTAGATTTAAATTACAAATATACAACTCTTAAGGCATTAAAAAAAGACTCTTTTAAATATCTTTCAAAGCAAGAACAAGAAATCGTAATTGAGCTATATAATTTTTCTTATAGTGAAGAGCCTTTAATTTATGAATTATCTTGTATGCTGGAAATATATGAAACTCTTACAAAATAATTTATCATATTTTATTTTTTATTAAATAAACTTTACTATGAAAAAAATTAGTAATTATTTATTAACAATATTTATAGTTTTATTTACAATAGGTCTAATACTATTTTCTAATTCCAATATAGAAACAGTGCAAAATAGTTTAGACCTATTTTTAAACGCAATATTTCCTAGTTTATTTCCATTTTTAATTATTACTAGATTAATTTCCTATACTTTCATAATTTCGGCAATTTCGTCCAAATTTGGAGGAATTGTAAAGAGGTTATTTAATCTTCCTGAAATTGCAGCATACCCATTCATAATTGGACTTATATCTGGATATCCGGTTGGGGCAAAAATTGTTTCTGAATTACGTAAAAATGGAAAAATAAATATAGCCGAAGGAAATATTCTTCTTGTTATTACTAATAACTCAGGGCCACTTTTTATTATTGGAAGCCTCGGATGTAGCATATTTATGAATTTTAAAATAGGATTAGCTCTTTTTTTTATCAATCTTAGTAGTTGCATTTTAACAGGTATAATATTGGGTCGTATTGGAAGTAGTAATTATAGAATTTCAGAAGTAAAAGATTTTGTATATTTAGATTTTTCATCACTTGGAAATATTATTTCTGATTCAATTAAGAGCTCTTTTTTTACTCTTAGCAATGTATGTGGATTTATAATTTTATTTTCACTTATAATCTCAATGATTGAACACACTCATATTTTAAAAGTCATATTTTTTCATAATAGGATGCTTGAGTCATTATGTGTGGGTTCTTTAGAAATAACGAGTGGAATAAAACAAATATCTACACTTTTGTGCTCAATTCAAAGTAAACTTGTTTGTACTTCATTTCTTCTAGGATTTGGCGGTATATCTGTTGTTTTTCAAGTATGGAGCACTATATCTAATTCAGATTTATCTATAAGACCATACATTATAGGTAAATTTATAAATGGAACTATATCTGCTCTCATAATGCTTTTGGTTTCATCAATTATTTTCTAATTAGATTTTTAATGCTTTGAATAAATGCAAAAAGCCTAAGCAACTACTTATATAGTGCTTAGGCTTCCACTTTGTACATTTTTTAATTTTTTGTTTTATATACTTTAAGAACATCTTTTAAACTCATTTTTGTTCCATAATTTAGTATTGCATTTGTATATATTCTTATAGATATTTTAGCTACAATAACTATAGATAGTGTTAAAAGCGCAACGGAACTAATTATTTCACTAATTTGTGCACTACCTACTAAAATTCTAAGCGGCATGCTAAATGGTGATGAAACTGGAAAAATAGCCGCAAATTTATTTATTGAACTTGCTGGATTCATCATAGAAAAATATGCTAAATAAAACCCAATAACTGCAAATATTGCAACTGGTGTATTTGCAGATTGTATATCTTCTGGTTTACTTACCATTGAACCTGTAAGAGCATACAATAATGCAAATAAAATATATCCTAATAGAAAATATAATAATGATGAAATCCAAAATAATGGTGTCATCGCAGAAACATTAAATAATGAATTTAATATATCTGTTGGTAAAAAAAGTTTAGCTGAAATAGCTGCAACTATAGTAATAATAACGACTTGAAAAATTCCCACTATGCCAATTCCAACTGTTTTTCCTAAAACTATTGTTTTAGGTGATGTAGATGTTACAAGTGTTTCTATAATTTTTGATGTTTTTTCTGTGGTTATTGAAGTAGATACTTGGTATGCACAAAAATAAATCGCATAAAACAATAACAAGCTCATTATCATTGTTGTCATTATATTCCCCTTTGCTGCACTTTCATCTGTTTGAATAACATTAATATCAAATGTTGTAAACATTTGCCTTAGCTGCTGTTCTGTAATTCCAGCTTTTTGAATTTGAACTGCTGTATATTGGGCAGAAAAATTATTTATTAAATCTTCTGGAACTGTTTGGCCTGCCATCATACTTTCTACTATATAATCAATTTTTATTGTTTCATCTTCTTTTTTAAATAAAAGACATGAATCATAATCCTTGTTCTTTAATTTTTCTTTTATTTCATCTTGAGGCATTGGGGCTTTAACTATTGTATAATTGTAATATTGCTCTTCATCATCTATAGCAATCATATTATCTGCAAATATATTGTCTGGATCAATAATTAAAACATTTTCCTTTTCTTGTTCATCTCCAAAAATAGCATTTAAAATGTTTGGTACATTAAATCCAACGACTATAATTATAAAGATTATTAACATCGAAATGATAAAAGACTTTCTTGATATCGCTTCCTTTATCGTAAATTTGGCAACTGTAACTAAATCTTTCATTTTACTCACCAACCTTTTCTATAAATATTTCATGTAAGGATGGTTTAATCATTTCAAATTTTTCAATTTTTAATCCATCATCTAGAATATCTTTTAACATTTTTTCTGCTTGTTCTTCACTATTTATTTTAATTATATGTTTTTTATTATCTTTACTTATAAGTTCTAATCTATTTTCTTCAATGTATTTAGAAATATCTTCTTTAGTTTGAATTTCTATTTTATTAATTTTATACTCTTCTTTTATTTCATCTAAATTTCCTTTTAAAACAGTTTTCCCTTTATTCAAAATAACTATATCATGGCATAATTCTTCAATTGAATTCATTTGATGACTTGACATTACTATATATTTACCCATTTTAACCAAATCATTAATTATTTCTTTTAAGATATCTGTATTTACAGGATCTAACCCACTAAATGGCTCATCTAAAATTATTAATTCTGGATCATGCATAATTGCTGTAATAAACTGAATCTTCTGTTGATTTCCTTTTGATAGTTTTTCAGCTGTTATATTTTTATATTCAGTCATTTTTAATCTTTCAAGCCAGTAGTCAATACTCTTTAAGGCTTGATCTTTACTAAGCCCTTTTAATTTTCCAAAATACTCAAGTTGATCTACTATTTTAGTTTTAGGATATATTCCTCTTTCCTCTGGAAGATATCCAAAATTTACTGTTTTTCTATCTACTTCTTTACCATTCCATGTAATTGTACCACTATCTTTTTTTAATATTCCAAGCATCATTCTAATAGTTGTAGTTTTTCCAGCTCCATTGGTTCCAAGAAGTGCAAAAAGTCCTGGTTTAGATATTTCAAAAGAAATATTTTCAACTGCCTTTTTGTCTACAAATGATTTACTAACATTTTCAACAATTAATCCCATAATTATCTCCTACTTTTCAATTAAATTTATAAATCCTGCCATAAATTCTATAATTCTATAATACTTAAACAAGAATTCTTTTGTTTCTTTATCATTTGCAATTGGTTTAGTTAAAATATCTTTATCAAAAAATCTAAAATAAACCATATTTTTGTTAATCATAAATTCTAATTTATATTTTGTATCTTGTGCAAAATTTTTTACATATTCAATTACATCATCATTAACAATTTTTCTAGCCTCTTGTATACTTTCTGCATACAAATACAATCCAGTATTTGGAATTTCATATTTTTCTTTTTTATTATTATTACTATTTACTGTCATAACATCAATCTCATGAAATTCTTGATTTAATGTACCAAATGAAAAAATTCCTCTAAACAATTCTTTATTTGGTGAATTAACTATTATGTTTGATAAAGATATATTGTGCCCTTCTCTATTTCCTGATATAACACCTTGCGATTTTAACTCTTTATAAATTCTGTTAAATCCAGACTTTCTATAGTAACTTCCTGATAATTCTTCATCTTTTTCATATACAAAACCATCATTAATATGAATAGCAAGTTCACTTAATGCAAAATCACTGAATTTATTTTGTCTTGCTACAATTTTTCTTTCATTTTTAAATGTATAAAAAGTGCAAAACATAAACATCAAAATTGCAACGGTTATGAATACATATTTGGCAGTTGCAGATGGTGCAAAAAATGAAATTATTATACATACAATAATCATTGCAATAATTAGCAATTCAGATTGTCTAATATCTCTCTTAAACTCTTTAATTTTTTTTATTTCCTCTGTAAGTTTTTCATTAGTCCATTCATAAATTTTTTCGAATTCATTCATAATTAAAATCCCATCTTTCGTAATAAATTTTTGTAAATTATATCATATTAAAATAGATTTTACTACACATTTTTTATATTTGTAAAATAAAAAAACTACTAGCAATTTACTAGTAGTTTTTTTATTTTCTTACATTAATTCATCAACTATATCTTCAATGAATGGTTCTAATGCTTTTACTGATTGTAAATCTTTCATTAATTTTTCAGAGTTTTTATTCATTTCTGCGATATATTCTTCTACTGCATCTTCATCAGTCATATCTACTGAATCTTTTGCAGAAATTGAAGGAATTGAAACATCTCCTACTTTTACAGATGTTTTAACTGTTAATGAAAGTTTAACTGTAACATATTCTGGGCTGTCTATATCTATTGAAAACACAGTTGTATCAGCATATTCTTTATCTGTATTTTTATCTATGTTTGTTACTGCAGATACTTTAAATTCTCCATATTCTCCAGCTTTTGCTTCCATAGAGATTTCAGATTTTGATTTTGAAACCTTATATTTTATTTCAGCATAATACTCTCCACCCATTAAGTCTGTGATATCTTTAGCTGCTTCAACTCTAATACCGATTTCATCATCTTTTGATGTTAATGTAACTGTTCCTAATTTCATGCTTTGTCCATTTATCTTAACAGATGCTTCAAGTACAGTTGTATTTTTATTGTAAGTTACTGCTAATTTAACTTCAGATTCTTCTACTTCTATAATTAAATCTGTTCTATATACCTGTGTAGTAGAAGCATATACAACCAATGTAGCTTTTCCATCAAACTCCATCTCATCAATTTGTGATTTTACATCACCGATAATATCATCAAAATCATCAATGTAAGCTGATAAATCTACTACATTTTCCACGCCTGCTTCTTTCATCATCTCTGAATAAGTACTTGCTGTTTCTGTTAAGATTTTTTTCATATCTTTATCTTTAGCAAATGTATCAAGATATTCTTTTAATAAATCTTTAACATCATCATCATCAAGATTTAATGTAACTTTTGTACATTTTTTATCTTTTCCATCTACTGTAATTGTAGCACTTTCTGATTCCATTTCTTTAGATTTTTCATTGACAAAATCTTTCAAGATATTAGAATATCTTTCTTCAATTTCTTCTTGTTTCTTTTCATCAATTTCTAAATTCTTTCTTAATTCATCTGTTTTTTCCATTGAAGAAGTAACTATTTCTTTTACTTCATCAATATCAACTCCAGATTCTTCCATCAAATCATTTAAGTCATCTTCAGAAATTGTAAGCCATTTAGAATTCAATTCTTCTGAACGAACTCCAGCTTGCTTTCCATCATAAACAATTTCTCCAGATAATTTGCTTGAATCAATAGATCCATCAATCTTAGCATATGCAGCTTTATCGCCATCATATCTTACATCTACACCTAATTTTGTTGCATTTGCAACTTCAATTGCATTTTTTAATGTTGATTTTTCAGAAGAAGACAAATCTGGAATTGATAGTTCTTCAATATCTGCTGAAACTTCAGCAGATACTTCTATTGCTGAATCTGAACTGATATTATCTAATACTTTTATTGTTGTTCCATTCTTTTCAGCAGTATCAGAAATTTTATCAATAGGATCAGTAATAGATTCACCTAATTTTTCTACTCCAGCAACCATTTTGCTCTTTTTACTTAAGTTAATATCAAGAACTCCTGTTAACTTAAGAACTAGAACTACTACAGCAGCTATTACAGCTACAATAATAAGGCCAATACAAATTTTTTTTGCTTTTCCGCCCTTTGTTTTTTCGCTCATAATTTCCTCCTATAATAATATTTATTAATTGTTATAATACTAAAGCTAGTACTATAAATATTGAAAACATAGTTTTAGTACATTTAATATTTATATTATAATATATTAAATTCAAAGAATTATCAACATTTTTAGCATAAAAAAAGAAAATAACTTTTGTTATTTTCTTTTTTCATTATCTTATTATTTCTATTATTATTGTAATTCAACAACAGCTCCAGCTTCAACAAATTTAGCTTTGATTTCTTCTGCTTCTGCTTTGTCAACGCCTTCTTTAACAGTTTTTGGTGCACCTTCAACTAAATCTTTAGCTTCTTTAAGTCCTAATCCTGTAACATCTCTAACAACTTTGATTACAGCAATTTTATTTGCTCCAGCTTCTTTTAAAACAACATCAAAGTTTGTTTTTTCTTCAGCTGCAGCAGCTCCTGCTGCTCCTGCTGCTGGTGCTGCAACTGCTGCTGCAGAAACACCATATTTTTCTTCTATTCCTTTTACTAATTCTGCTAATTCAATAACTGTTAAGTTATCAATTTCTTCTAACATTTTTTCTATTTTTTCCATTATTTAAATCCTCCTAATTTTTAATATAGCGACATAAAATCGCAACTATTATTCTTTGTGTAGGTCACAACCCTTATAAAAATAAATTTATTCAGCAGCTTCTTTTTGTTTTGCTACTTGATCTAAGCAAACTGCAAGTTTTGAAATGTTTCCAAGCAATGCTCCAGCAAGTTGTGCAATAAGTGTTTCTCTTGATGGTAATTTAGCAAGAGTAATTAACTCTTCTTTTGAAACTACTTTTCCATCAATTACTCCACCTTTAATTTGATAAAACTCATTATCTTTTGAATATTCATAGATAGCTTTCAATGAGTCTAAATAGTTTGCCTCAGCAGTTATAACTGCTGTTGGCCCTATTAGAGCATCATCTAAACCTTCTAAATTACATTCTGCTAAAGCTCTTCTTGTAATATTATTCTTAATAACATTATAGCTTCCATTGGCATTTCTTATTTTCTTTCTTAAATCAGTAACATCTAAAACACTAATTCCTCTATAATCTGCTAAAAGAACTAATGAAGAACTTTTAATCTTTTCAGCTAAGTTTTTAACTTCTTCTTCTTTTTGTTTTAAAATTGCTTCGCTAGCCAAAATTACACCTCCCATTTTATTATAAATTATTTTAATATACATAATAAAAACTTCAACTTACCTATCCGAGGCAAATTGAAGTTATATTTTATACTTCACAATTATTCCCTCGGTAGGTCTTACTAATTGCCTACTGTCTTCGGTTTTAAACTTATTTTTGATTAATATATAAACCAGGTCCCATTGTAGTAGAAATAGATACACTCTTAATATATTGACCTTTTGCGGCAGCTGGTTTTGCTTTAATTATTGCTTCTATAATTGTATTATAGTTTTCTAAAAGCTTTTCTGATCCAAAAGAAACTTTTCCGAATCCTAAGTGAATAATATTAGTTTTATCTAATCTATATTCAACTTTTCCAGATTTAATTTCTGAAATTGCCTTTTTTACATCCATTGTAACAGTTCCTGATTTAGGATTTGGCATTAATCCTTTAGGTCCTAATACTTTACCTAATCTACCAATAACTCCCATCATATCCGGTGTTGCGACAATTACATCATAATCAAACCAGTTTTCTTTTTCAATCTTAGGAACTAATTCTTCTGCTCCAACATAGTCTGCTCCAGCTTCTTCAGCTTCTTTAGCTTTATCACCTTTAGCAAAAACTAAAACTTTTTGTGTTTTACCTGTTCCATGAGGTAATACTACTGTACCTCTAACTTGTTGATCAGCATGTTTTGAATCAACTCCCAATTTTACATGTAATTCAACTGTTTGATCAAACTTTGTTTTTGGCATTTTTTCAATAATTTCTAAAGCTTCGCTAGCTTCATAATTTTTACCATTCTCTACTAATTTAGCAGCTTCTTGGTATCTTTTCCCTTTTTTCATTTTAATCCTCCTTTGGTACTATCGAGCTCTCGCTCTCCCAATTTATTATATTTGCCAATCCAATTTTATTGAATTTAAACAAATTTTAACATATTATTCAACAACTGTGATTCCCATTGATCTTGCTGTTCCTTCAACCATTCTCATAGCTGCTTCTAATGAAGCTGCGTTTAAATCTTCCATTTTTTGTTCAGCTATAGCTTTTACTTGTTCCTTAGTTATTTTTGCAACTTTTTCTGTATTTGGTCTTCCTGATCCTTTTTGAATATTTAAAGCTTTTTTAATTAAAACTGCAACTGGTGGAACTTTAGTTATAAAAGTGAATGATTTATCTTTATATACAGTTATAACAACAGGTATGATCATACCTGGTTGATTTGCTGTTCTATCATTAAATTCTTTTACAAATTGCATAATATTAACACCACTAGATCCTAATGCTGGTCCAACTGGTGGAGCTGGTGTTGCTTTTCCTGCTTCAATTTGTAATTTTATAGTATTAACTATTTCCTTTTCTGCCATTTTATATGTGCACCTCCTTTTTCCCTCTCTATGAATTGAAATCATTAATCAATTTTTTGCACTTGTGAAAATTCTAGTTCAACTGGAGTTTCTCTTCCGAACATTGATACTAAAACTTTTACTTTGTGTTTTTCTTTATTAATTTCTTGTACTACACCAATGAAGTTCTCTAATGGTCCATTCATAACTCTAACATTATCATTTACATCATAATCAATATTTACTGGAACATCATCAAATCCCATATTTCTAATTTCTTCATCAGTTAATGGAATAGGATCAGTTCCTGAACCTACAAATCCTGTAACTCCTCTAGTATTTCTTACTATGTACCATGATTCTTCTGTTACAATCATTTTTACTAGAACATAACCTGGAAAAACTTTTTTTAAATTTGTCTTTCTTTTTCCTTCTTTTATTTCAACTTGTTCTTCCATTGGTACAACAATATTAAAGAAGAAATCTTCAAGCTCTCTATTTTTTATTGTTTTTTCAAGGTCAGTCTTTACTTTATTTTCGTAGCCAGAGTATGTATGAACGACATACCATTTTGGCTCTAAGCTATTATCAACTTGTGACATCTTAAATAGCCTCCTTTTTTAGATATTATTCAGCAGTAACCTCTGTTTGACTGTTATCAGTTTCAACATTTTCAGTTGTGATTACTTCACCATTGTCAGTAACCTCTTCTACTTGAACTGCATCCTCTGCTACATTTCCATTATCTATAGTATTTGTTTTATCATTCTTATTAATAGCATTATATGTCTTATTAATTAAAATTTCATAGCCTTTATCAAAAGCTAAATCTAAAGCAAATACAATTGCTGAAATAATTATAACTATAGCAATAACAGCTGCTGTTTTGTTTGCAAGTTGTTTTGCGGTTGGCCAAGTAACTTTCTTAAGCTCTGCTTTAAAATCCTTAAAGAAATATTTTTTTTCTTTCTTTTCTTTTTTTACTTTGTTCTTTTTTGTATCTTTAGCCATTATTTTTCCTCCTTAAAGGACTATTTTGTTTCCTTATGTGTTGTACGTTTTTTACAGAATTTACAATACTTAACAACTTCTAATCTGTCAGTATTGTTTCTTTTATTCTTTTCAGTTATGTAATTTCTTCTTTTACATTCCGTGCATTCTAATGTTATAGATTCTCTAGGTCCTTTTGCTGCCATCTACTACACCTCCGTTTTTATTTTGTGAAGTTTTTTATTTATTTTAACGATGTGATGCATAATATAAATCATGCTTTAATACTTTATCACAAATCCTATATATTGTCAATAATTTTAAGTCTTTTTCCTACTTTTATTTTTCTTTTTTTGGACTGAATAACCAAATTTTCCAATTTTACGCCCTAATTCATAATATCCACCATTTGCATAAGCAATCAAATTACATTTACTAATATCAAATAACCCTGTTTCATCAATATATTTTTCGTCAGCATCAATTGATAAAACATCGGCAATAAACATATAGTGTGTCCCCATTTTTTTTACGTCACACACCCTACATTCAATTGATACTGGAGCTTCTTTAATTCTAGGAGCGCTCACATATTCACACTTTTCTTTTGTAAGTTTCATTTCTTTAAATTTATCGTATTTTGCGCCTGATCTTACTCCACACCAATCTGTCGCATATGCTAATTTTTTATTTGTTAAATTGATAACAAATTCTTTTTTTTCCATTATTATGTTAAACGAATATCTTTCTGGTCGAATTGATATGTATACCTTTGCTGGATTTGTATTAATTATACCTGTCCATGCAACTGTCATTATGTTTGATTTCTTCATATCACCACATGATACCATAACTGCTGGAATTGGATATAAAAATGTTCCAGATTTCCAAATTTTCTTTGACATTATCTTTCTCCTCCAACTTCATTTTTTTCCATCTACTGCAACTTTATATGATATTCCTATAACTTGTTTACCTTCTTTTCTTGAATATTTAATTTTTCTTAAAGTCTATGCATGCACATAATTTATCATGGTCATGAAATATATCATATTTTCCATTGTCATTTTTTACTATTTCTCCAATATATCCTCCGTTATGAATAATTGACTCTTTTAAATTCAAATCTGAAAATAATATATCAGCGTGTAATAATGTAAACTCTGGATCACTAGTTAATTGGTAAATATTTAAATTTGTAAAAATATTATATTCCTTTGCTATAGTTTGATTATCATAATCATAATTACTAAAACTATTATATTCTTTTCTTATTCTGTAATTTTGAAGTGTTGATCCATCTCTAAGATAAAAGCTATTACTAAAATTTGATTTTTCGTATTCTAATGTTCCTATTTTTTGAAACATTATTACATCATTAAATCTGTTTATCATTTTATAAATATCATTATCTTCTTCAGAGTGGTATGATATTTTGCTTATTATATTACTTGAATATAATTTTTCTTGATTGGGATTAAAATTGAGTAAAATCTCTTCATCTATAATTCGTTTTTCAATAGGATTTTCAAGCAATTCAAATGATTGCTTTTGTAAAAGATATGTTGAATATGATTCAATTATCTCGCGAGGATCTATTATAATTTTGTTTAATTCTAAATCAAACATTTTGGATAAAACCAATAATTGTCTTTCATAGCCTCTAGAAATCTCTACCTTTGAAGCTGAATTTCCAACTAATAGGTTTTGATAAGGATTAATATAACTGCATTTACTTTTATTTTTTCTTCTTAAAACATCTTTGTATGAAAATGCACTTTCATATATTTGTTTTGCTTTTGATCTAACATCTGATTTATCTACTTCATAATCATCACTATAATCTTCTAATATTTTTAACAAACATATATAAGAAAATTTAAGTTCAACTTTATCTTGTAATTTTTCAATAGCAGGTCTACTTTTTCCAAATAAAAACGCTGAGTCAATAAGAGAGTTAAAACTTTCTTTAATTTGCTTTTTATTAATTGAATTTTCTTCATCTTTAACAGCTTTAGTTGTAGTTAATTGTTTCACAAAATCTAATTTTATTGACATAATTTTACTCCTTGTTTTTTTATTTTATCACATGTTTAATTATATTCAATATGTTTTTAATTACATCTTTATTACATTTATGTATGTCTATTTAGTTAATAATAAAAAAGAAATCACAAAATAATAATGATATTATTCTCTGATTTCTTGATAAATAAATAAAAAAACTGGCAACAACCTATCTTCCCAGCAAGGTAGACTCGCAAGTATTTTCGGCA
>CAMYZH010000011.1 GCA_947303785.1 uncultured Clostridium sp. | reverse complement strand
AATGTAATAGAAAAAAGCTTTAAATCACGCGATTTAAAGCTTTGGTTTTGGTATTGTTTTAAGTTTTATTATCGTTTTAATAACAATTTGTATGTTTCCTTAGGGAAATAGGAATTATGTGTTTTTTACTCATCTTCTTCTATTTTTTGTTGCCCTTCTATTTCTTGTTCTGGCCTTTGTGCATCTCTCATCTCATCTGCTATTTCTCTATATCCTAGTATTAGTACTGCAACAACTATAAGTAGAAATGATATTGCTTTGGTTATACCACTTTCTAAGAGGATAATTGCAAACATTCCAAGTGATGCGCTTACTCCGTATAACATCATTACTGATTGTTTTTGTGAAAATCCTCTGCCAAGTAATTTGTGATGTAGGTGACCTTTATCAGGTTTCATTATTCCTTTTATAGATTTATTTTTTATGATTCTTCTTACTATGGCAAATAGTGTATCAAATATTGGCAATCCTAATACTATTATTGGAAGTACAATTACTAATGCTGTGTATGTTTTTGCTACTCCTATTATTGAGATTACTCCTAGTGAATATCCTAAAAAGTTTGATCCTGTATCTCCTATAAAGGTTTTGGCTGGATTTATGTTGTATGGTAAAAAGCCTACTAATGCACCTATTAAGCCTGTAATTAATAGTATTGCAACTATTGGTGATTCATTTAACATGAATATTATTAACATTGATACACATGATATTATTGATATTCCTGATGATAATCCATCAAGGCCATCTATTAGGTTTATTGCATTTGTTATTCCAACAATCCATCCAATTGTAATTATGGTTGATAATGTTTGCATGAAATTTATCGAATCATTAAATCTGCTTAATACTCCAACTCCTGAAATATTGATTCTTGTTCCTGATGCAACTACTATACTTGCAGCTAATATTTGCATTATTAATTTTACAACTGCTGATAGTCCTTTTACATCGTCTATAAAGCAGGTTATTACTATTATCAACATTCCAATAAAATATCCGCATAGTTTTAAATGATAATTGCCTTCTCTTAAATCTATTTGATTTTCTAATGTTAAACTTATAAGTAAATATGCAACTGCTACTATAAATCCTATTACAACTGCAACTCCTCCAAGCCTAGGCATTACAACTTTATTAATTCTTCTTTCATCTTTTGGGCTATCTACTGCTCCTAATTTTTTTGCTAGTTTTATCGTTTTTGGTGTTATCATAAATGATGTTATAAACGCTAGCATAAATGCTATCATTATATCTCCCCACATAGCTATTCTCCTTATTTCATGTTTTCATTTTCTATCTCTTCAATCATTTTGAGTCTTTCTTCATATCTTCCATATAAAAACTCTTCTTCTAACCAGGTTTGTACTATTTTTTTTGCTTCTTCTTCTGTTGTGAAATCGCCTGTTAAAATTAGTACATTAATGTCTGAATGTTGTTTTCCATCTTTTGATATTTCTGTTGATGAACATATCCCTGCTCTGATTCCTCTATATTTATTTGCAACAATTGACATTCCTATTCCTGATCCACAAATTAAAATTGCTTTATCTTGTTTTATATTCATTTTTTTGCACACTTTACTCGCTATTTGTGGATAATTTGCAAGTTCTTTAACATATATTCCTTCATCTGAATATTCAATTTTCTTTTCTTCTAGATATTTTTTTATTTTTTCTTTTAATTCAAATCCTCTATGATCTGCCGCAATATATATCATATTGTTTCTCCTTTTTATCTTTTTTTACACATATAGTATATCACCCAAATTATTTTTGTACAAGTAAAAAAGGATGGTTCATATTAAAATGAATCATCCTCTTATTTTTAAATATAATTTTGTGGATTTAATGTATTACCATTATATCTGATCTCGAAGTGCACGTGAGGTCCAGTCGAATTTCCTGTACTTCCTACGGCTGATATATTATCTCCTTGATTTACTGTCTGTCCGGCTGATACATATAAAGCACTGCAATGAGCATAATATGTTTGGTATCCGTTTCCATGGTCGATTATTACTAATTTACCATATCCACCTTGTGTCCCTGCAAATTTTACTGTACCTGATGCTGAAGCATAAATTGGTGTTCCTGTTGCTATAGCTATGTCAAGTCCGGTATGGAATCCTGATGTTCTGTATCCATATGGTGATGTGATTGTTCCTCCTACAACAGGTCTCATAAATGATGCTCCTGTTGCTGGTATCGAAGCTCCTCTTGAGCTTACAGAAGATCTAGATGATACTGCTGCTCTTGCTTTAGCTTCTTGGGCTGCTCTAGCTTCTGCCTCAGCTTTAGCTTTAGCTGCCGCTTCTTCTTCGGCTTTTTTTTGTTCATATTCTTGCACTTTAATATCAACATCTTTGTTGATTTCTGCTTTAGCTATTTCAGATGTAGTAAGAGTTGCATCAACTTCTTTTTTATCTTTTTCTTGTTCTTCAATTTCAAAATTTAGTTCAACACCTTCTGTTGTTTCTGTTTTGATTTCATCTATTACTCTTTGGGCTTCTTCTTCGGTGTTAACGTTTGCTTTTTCATTTCCATCAAGTTTAATTGCATAAGTTTTGCATTTTATTTCCGCTTGTTCTTCGATTAATGCAAGTACTTCGTTTTCTTTTGTTTCTGATTCTTTAATGTCACTTACAAGTTCAAGTTCAAATTCTGGCATTGTGGTTACTTTTATTGATGTAATATTTCCTGTAGCACTTTCTTCGAACTCTTTTATTTTCTCTTGCATTTTTTCTTTGTTTTCAACATATCCAATTACTTTACCATTTAACGTAACTTTATATAATGGTTTGTATCTTAAGCAAATGAATGATGCTATAAGTAAAAAACTAATAATTAGGACACTTAATAATTTTGCTAGTTTTTTACTATAATGTTTTATACACTTACTTATAATATATAGTCCTCCTTTTTACACATTTTTCCGTCACGCATTTTTTATTATACTACCTTGAATGTTTTTTTACAACTTTCATTTTTTAGCATTTACTTTTTTATCCCTTTTTATGCAAATTTGTAAAGGTCATTTTTTTGTTTTTCAACTGTTTTTCTCTCGTTTTCTCTCGTTTTCTCTTTTTTTTGTGTAGTAATGATGCTTGACTTTTGCTTTTTTGGATGGCTATATTGGGTTTCTTGCTATGTTTTTACTAATTGCTTCATTTTTTAAAATAAAAAAAGCAGGTAATATTCCTGCCTATCTTATTCTAATATTATACTTTTCTTCTATTTATTACATAAGTGCTTCCCATTATTGACTTTGCCTGATGTTTGACTTGAGCTCCAACTTCTCCGATTTCCAATGTATTCTTAAATCTTCCTGGTATGCTTTCAACTACACCTATCGAAATGGATGTAATTGGAAATTGTTCAATAATTCCTCTTCTATTTGCTACTTCTATATATCCTTTTTGTACATCATCATTATTGTAATAACTTACTACATATTTATCAAACTCGGAAATTATGTTTTGACATATTTCTTCATAATCAGCTTCACCTATTATTGCAACAAAATCATCTCCTCCGATGTGTCCAATAAAACAATCTTCTTGTCCTATACTATGGATATTTTCAACTATGGTTCTCGCTGTAAATTTAATAATTTCATCACCATTTGCAAATCCATATGTATCATTATATGCTTTAAAATTATCTAGGTCAAAATAAAACATAGCAAATTTTTCTTTATTTAGTAGTCTTTTCTTCATTTCTGCTTGTATTTGAACATTTCCTGGTAAGCCTGTAAGTGGACTTATCCTTCTATTGCTTTTTAATAGTCTTAACATATTGGTTATTGTAAAATATAAATATTCCTGGTCAATTGGTTTTATGATAAAATACTCTATGGACTGTCTTAAAATTTTTAATCTATGCTCTTTTTCCCAATCAGATGATATAACTACAATCGGTGTAATACTGTTATCTTCGTTTTCTCTAATAATTTTGCATAATTCAACTATATCCATATCGATTGTATCTTCATCTATTATTATCATATCTGGTATGTTTTTTAATGCATAATTTAATTCTGTTGTTTTAACAGAAATAAATTGATAGTCAACATCTTTTTTAAAGATGTGTTTTAATAAATTTAGTACGCTTTGTGTATTATCAATTATATAGATATCTTGTACCATTAAAAATTCCTTTCTTAAAGATATATTTTGTATTATATCTTTTTCTTTTGTTTCGTTAATTTTATATATATATTAATTTATTACAAATTTCAAGATTTCTTAATATTATTAAAAAAGTTTGTCAATTTCTGAGAATTCATATTAGGAAAAGCTTTTCTTAATCTAGATATTCTCTTTTCAAGTTTAACTTGTACTTCTTCTTGTTTTTTCTTTAAATCTTCTACTGAAGTTATTCCATTTCTTATTTCTTTAATTCGGTTTATTATTTTCTCATTTTGCTGTAATCTTAATTTATTTATTTTATCAATACTGGCAATTCTTTTACTATTAATTTTTTCCAAAGATTCAATTCTTCTTCTATTAAATTCTTCAGCCTTTTCTTTAATATCTTTTCTGATTTCTTCAAGTTTATCAAGTTTAATATTAATTTTTATTAATCCTATTACTGTAATAATTGTATCTGTTATTATTATTGTTCCTAATATCGAAATAAATATAATGGTTCCTGTTTGTGTAAATAATCCAATTGTTTTTTCTACAAGTGGATGTATTATTCTCATAAATACTATCCCCAAAAATCCCCAATATAGCGAATTTCTTAGGCATACTCTTCCTTGAATATTAAATTTTCTATTTGAATAATCCCAATATTTTGTTTTAAATGTGACTTCCAAAAACCAACCTACTAAATATTCAAAAAGCGATAAGACTATCACTCCGAATGCAAATAATAAAAATATATTATTTGTTACATTTCTGAGTGATAAATACATTATCATAGCTCCATATCCATATATTGGACAAAATGGGCCATGTAAAAATCCACTATTTATTAATTTTTTTTGAAGAATAGATTTATATGTTGATTCTAAAATCCATCCAATAAATGAATATATTATAAAATATGCTATAATTGTATAACTTTCTTGCATATTGTTTAGCCTTTCATTTTTTACTTATACTTATCTTGCATTTTGCTAGCTTATGGATTGTATTCTAATTCTCCTGCTTCTTCTGCATATACTGATTCTTCTGATGTGTATGCTTTTACAGATATTAAATTGTATCCCTCTTTACTGTCTACTTCAAATTCATATTCTTTCTTTGGCCTTGAAAATTCTTCTGTAAAAGTCTCTCCATTGAATTCATATTCTATTTTTGTAACTCCTTTTGAGTAACTTACATTAACATATATTTTACTCATATCTGGTTCTGCTGAAAATTCAATTTTAGGAATTCCTGCATATAAATCAATTGTAGGTGATGACATTCCTGTATTATTTGCTTTATCTACTGCAGCAATTTTTAATTTATTTTCTTTAGTTGTGTCTAATTCAATTTCTGCTTTTATTGTTTTTTTGTCTTGCCTATCATCAATTGTAATTTCTGGTCCATCATTTATTGAATATATTATACTTGAAATTTCTGTTTCATCACTTGCAATTATTATTGCTTTTGTTCCTTGAATTATAGGTTTTCTAATAACAGGTGCTATCTTATCTACTCCTACATCAGTGTGATATGATTGTATATATTCTGTTGTAACATTTCCTTGGGCAACAACTGTTATATGTATTGTAGAATCTCCTTTAGGAATACCTATATTTTTAAGATTCATTATACTTTCTCCAGTTCCTTTTTGAACTTGCTGTGTTCCTAAAGCACTAATTTTATTTTCATCTTCCTCTTCTATTTCATCATCACTTTCTGAAGTAGTGTTATCTTCAGGTGTTTGTAGATATTTCTCAATGTCTGAAGATGTAACCTTTCCTCTATACCATTGATATGATATACTTTCAATTGCACTTTTATATGAAACTTCAATTGTAAGTAAATCTTCATCAGCTTTTAGAACAATTACTGGGCCATTACTATATTTGTCACTGTTTTTATCTTTGTTTAATATATTATTATTGTTAATAAATGAATATGCACCTTTCCCAATAAAAGAAATTGCAAATATGATAATAAAGATTGCAAATACTTTTACTATTTTTTCAGTATCTGCTGGATTTCTATTTGCTTTACTTCTTTTTGGTCCACTGTGATCTAATATTTGGTTCATCTTCGCTCACCTCTTATAGTTCTAATTTTACATGCTAAATTATATCATATTGTTTTTATTTTTCAAATAATTATTTAAATTTTTATCTATCTAAATATTTTAGTCTATCACTTCAAGTCCTGCATATTTTGCCATTAATCTTTTGTGTCCAACTTTTTCAAATGTAATGTCAACTTTAGCATCATCGCCTTCTGGTTCAACATAATTTATTTTACCTTCTCCAAATTTTTTATGATATACTTTTTGACCCGCTTTGTATATGGTTAAATCAACATTATTTGCTGTTTGTTGTTTATTCAAATTGTTTAAAAAGCTTTCTGCTGTTCTAAATGCATATTGTGTTTGTGGCTTAATTCTTGGAATATCTGTGGTTTTATAAGCTGTTACACTATCATTTCCATATTTCCATTCAAAGTTATAGTCTTCATATGCTTTTGATGTTTTGTCTTCAAATGTTTCATCATACCCTTCCATTAGTTCTTTTGGTATTTCTTCCACAAATCTTGAAACTTTATTACAACTTGTTGATCCAAATATCGTTCTTTGTCTTGCACAACTAATAAATAAATATTGCTTTGCTCTAGTTATTCCAACATAACATAAACGTCTTTCTTCTTCTAATTCTTTTGGCTCTCCAATTGATTTATATCCAGGAAAAATTCCTTCCTCCATTCCAACTAAAAATACAACCGGAAACTCTAATCCTTTAGCACTATGTAATGTCATTAATGTAATCGAGTCTTCCTCTGTATCAGCATTGTCTATATCACTTGAAAGTGTTATTCCTTCAAGGAATTCTTCTAATGAGTTTTCTGCGAATTGCTCCTCAAATTCCATAGCAACTGTTAAAAATTCCTCTATATTTTCAAGTCGTGTTTCTGCTTCGGCTGTATCTTCATCTTCTAAAGCTTTAGTATATCCAGTTTTGTTTAGTGTTTCTTTAATTAAATCTGAAATTTTCATATTGTCTTTTTTGGCTTTAAGTTCTTCAATTTGGGATATAAATTCTCTTGAGTTTAAAAACACTCTATTTAACCCAAACTCATCTGCACGTTTAATTACTTCATACATTGAATTTTCTGTCTGTATTGCTATTTGTTCAACATTTTCTAAACTTGTTCTTCCTATACCTCTTTTAGGTTCATTAATAATTCTAACTAAGCTTAAATTATCTGAAGTATTTTGAATTAATCTTAGATATGCTATTGTATCTTTTATTTCTTTTCTTTCATAGAACTTTAATCCACCAATTATTTTATATGGTATATTTTCTCTTCTTAGAATGTCTTCTATACTACGTGATTGACTATTCATTCTGTATAAAACTGCAAAATCTGTATATTTCATGTATTCTTCTCTACGAAGTCTGTTTATATTTTCTACAATAAAGTTTGCTTCATCATATTCATCTGTTCCTCTATATACGTTTATTGGTGTTCCTTTTCCATTTTCAGTCCATAATTTTTTCTCATATTTAGTTTCATTATTCTTGATAACTGCATTTGCTGCATCTAATATATTTTGAGTACATCTATAATTTTGCTCTAATTTTATTATTTTAGTTCCTGGAAAATCTTTTTCAAAATTTAATATGTTACTAATGTCTGCTCCTCTAAAACTATAAATTCCTTGATCATTATCACCAACAACTGTTATATTTCCATGTCTTGCTGCTAAAATTGAAATTAATGTAAATTGGGCTTTATTTGTATCTTGATATTCGTCTACTAATACATATTCAAACTTTTCAGAATAATAATCTAAAACATCTGGATTTTCTGATAAGATTTTTATGGTGTAATTTATAATATCATCAAAATCTATTGCATTATTTTCTCTTAGCTTTTTTTGATACATTTCATATACTTTTGCAATAGTTTCTTTTCTTATTTCATTATTTGTTCTAAGTTTATATTGTTCAGGTTCTAGCATTTCATTTTTTGCATTACTTATTTCTGAAAGAACGGCTCTATCATTGAACATTTTATCATCAATATTAAGTTGTTTTAGGCATTGTTTTACAAGGGTTCTTTGGTCTGAACTATCAAAAATTATAAATGAAGATGTAAAACCAATTCTATCTATATATCTTCTTAAAATTCTTACACAAATAGAATGAAATGTCCCTATCCACATATCTTTTGCAACATCTCCAATTAAATTTTCTACTCTTTCTTTCATCTCATTTGCAGCTTTATTTGTAAATGTTATTGCCAGTATATTCCAAGGTCTTACTCCTTCTTTTTCAATTAAATATGCTATTTTATGTGTTAATACTTTGGTTTTTCCAGAACCTGCTCCTGCTATTACTAAGCATGGTCCTTTTACTGAAATAGCAGCTTCTTTTTGTTTATCATTAAGTTCATCAATTATATTATTCATTCTATTATTTCCTTTCATTTTCTGCGAATTTATGTTTGCATTATATAAAAAATTGACCTTTTTGTAAATATAAATTTTTTATTTTTAATAATAATTTCAATTGTAACAATTAGATTTCATTTTAGTATTTTAGGTTTCTTCTATTGACATTCTGACTTTTTTTCTTGTAAAATGTAATAAATTAGATTTATTAATTATGGGAGGATTTAACATGAAAAACATAAAAAAAGCAGTTGTCCTTTTATTAGCTGTTTTACTTATTCTAGCTTATGCTAATTATACATTTGCTAGCACTATTCAGCCAAGAAATACATCTGATGGTAATACTTCAGATGGTAATACATCTCTTGACGAAGGGAATACTGCTGGTAATGAAATAGAAAATATAAGTAACAACACATCAAATATTGCCAATAATACTGCTGGTTTGAGGAATTCAACTTCTAACTATACACCTATTAATGCAACTAATTCAGCTCAAGATATTCCTAAAGCAGGAGTTGAAGATAATTTAAATTTTGCTCTATTTCTACTATTAGCATTAGTTCTTGGTATGTTTTCTTTAGTACAATATCGTAGAATAGTAAAAAAAGATGAATAAAAAAATATCGGGTAAGTTTTGATTAAAAGCTTAACCCGATTTTTTTTACTCTTGATTTCCTTTAAGTTTTTCTGCTCTATCATATGCTGTTATTGCATCAATCATTTCATCTAAATTTCCATTTAAAAAATCTTCCATTTGATATATACTTAAGCCTATTCTGTGATCTGTAATTCTTCCTTGTGGATAGTTATAGGTCCTAATTTTTTCGCTTCTGTCTCCTGCCCCCACTTGAGATTTTCTTTCACTTGCAAGTTCATCATCTTGTTTTTTCTTTTCTATTTCGTAAATTCGTGATTTTAATAATCTCATCGCATATTCTCTATTTTGAACTTGTGAACGTTCTGTTTGGCATTCTGCAACAATTCCTGTAGGCTCATGTATTAATCTTACTGCTGATGATGTTTTATTAACATGTTGTCCCCCTGCTCCTGAAGCTCTAAAAACTTCCATTCTTATATCAGCAGGGTTTAATTCAACTTCAACATCTTCAACTACTGGTAATACTGCAACTGTTGCTGTTGATGTATGTATTCTACCACTAGATTCTGTGTCTGGAACTCTTTGAACTCTATGAACTCCACTTTCAAATTTTAATCTGCTATATACACCTTTTCCTGTAATCATAAAAGATATTTCTTTATATCCTCCAAGTTCAGTCGCATTTTCATTTAACACTTCTAATTTCCAATGTTTTCTTTCTGCATACATTGAATACATTCTAAATAATGTTCCAGCAAATAGTGCTGCTTCTTCGCCTCCGGCTCCTCCTCTGATTTCACAAATAATATTTTTTTCATCATCTTTGTCTTTCGGAATTAAAAGTATTTTTAATTCTTCTTCGATTATTGGTAGTTTTTCTCTACATTCTTCCATTTGAGCTTCAGCTAGTTCTTTTAAGTCTTTATCTTGTACCATTTCTTTGGCTTCATCAAAAGCATTTTTAACTTTCTTGTATTCTCTATATTTTTCTACTATGTCTGTCATGTCACTATGTTCTTTCATTAGGTCTTTCCATTCATTTTGCCTAGCTATCACTTCTGGATCACTAATTAATTTATTTAATTCTTCATAACGTTTTTCAACCGCCTCTAGTTTTTGAAACATAAAATATCATCCTTTCAATTTTTGCATTAGTTATTATACCTCGAATGCTTCGTTGTGTCAATTAAAACGCTCTGTTTTGCTATTTTATATTAAAAATTCTTTTTGCATTTTCTCTTGTAGCTTTTGCAACTTCTGACAAAGAAATATTTTTAACTTCTGCAATTTTCATAGCTACATATTTTACAAAAACCGAAGTATTGATCTCTCCTCTATGAGGTTCTGGTGCTAAATATGGGCTATCTGTTTCAATTAATATTCTATCCATCGGAACTAGCTCTATACAGCTTGCTGATTTTGCATTTTTAAAAGTTATGTTTCCACTAAACGATATATAAAACCCTAATTTCAGCCCTTCTTTAATAAGTTCTTGATTTAGTGGACAACAGTGAAAAATTCCTTTTTGTCTTACTGGATTTTCTTTTAAAACTTGTAATGTATCCATAACTGCTTCTCTTGTGTGAATAACGATAGGCAAATTTAGTTTATTTGCAATTTCAATTTGTCTTATAAAGACATTTTTTTGCAATTCTTTATTGTCTTTGTTCCAATGGTAGTCAAGCCCAATTTCACCAATTGCAACAACTTTTTCTTCATTCCCCAGTTTTTCTATTTCATTTATTTCTTTATCCACATTTTCATTGATATCATTTGGAGATATTCCACATGTTGCATACACATGTGGAAACTTTTTTGCAACTTCTATTGCGTCCTTTGAACCTTCTAAATTATATCCTACACATGTTAAATAAGTTATTTCATTTTCATACATTTGCGGTATTAGAGTGTCTCTAATATCTTTAAATTTTTCATCATTATAGTGTGCGTGTGAATCAAAAAAATCCATTTCTGCTCCTTATTTATTTTCTTTCTGCTTTTATTTATAATATTGTTCCTATTTTTTTAAATCTAATGATAATAATTTTGAAATTCCATTTTCTTCCATGGTTATTCCATATACAGTATTGGCAGCTTCCATTGTTCCTTTTCTATGTGTAATAACTAAAAACTGTGTTTCTTTTGCAAAATTTTTTAAATACTCTGCAAAGCGATAAACGTTTACATCATCAAGTGCTGCTTCAATTTCATCTAGTACACAAAATGGTGCTGGATTAATTTTTAAAATTGCAAATAATAATGCAATTGCTGTAAACGCTCTTTCTCCTCCTGATAATAACATCATGTTTTGAAGTTTCTTTCCTGGTGGCTGAACTTCAATTTCAATACCAGACTCTAATAGGTTTTCACTATCGGTAAGTCTTAATTCCGCTTTTCCACCTCCAAATAATTCAACAAATACTTCTTGGAAGTTTTTATTTATTTGTTTAAATTTTTCTTCAAACTGCTCTTTCATCACTGCTGTCATTTCAGCAATGACTCCTCTTAGCTTGCTAGTTGTTGTTTCCAAGTCTAGTCTCTGTTCATTCATGAAATCATATCTTTCTTTTAACTTTTTATATTCATCAATAGAATCAATATTTACACTTCCTAATTCTCTAATTTGGCTTCTTAAACTATTAACTCTTTTTTGAACTTCTTGCACATTTTTTGGTTTTTGATATTCTCCAGGATCATCTAGAGATATTTCATATTCTTCCCACATTTTTGTTGTTATTTGCTCTAGTTCCACTTCATATTTTGATTTTTTAATATCACATTTTGTAATCTGTTCTTTTAATCCATCTATTTTTTCTACTTGATTTACATAGTTTTCTTCTGTTTCTTCTAATTTTGTGTTTTTGGTATTCCTATCATTTTTTAATTCCTCAATTTTGTTTCCACTATTAGAAACTTCTTTAACCAAGTTTTCGATTTTTTTATTCAGTTCCTCATTTTCTTTTATTAAAATTTCATCATCTGAAGAAATTTTTTCTTTTTGTTTTTCTTTATTTTCAGAAGAAATTCTTAAGTTTTCTATATCTTGATTAATTCTTTCTACCATCTCATCTATTGATGTTTCACTTTCATCAAATGATGACACCGATATTTTTAGGTTTGTAATGTCAAAATTTAAGTCATCTACCCTGGTTTGAGTGTCTTTATTTTTGTTTGTAAATTTTTCTATTTCTGTATTTAATGTGTCATTTTCTATTTCTAGATTATTAATTTTTTGTTTAAGCTCTTCTTGTATATTATTGTTAACAATTAATTGAGACTCTATTGATTGTTTTTCATTTCTTAATTTTTCAAGTCTTGTTTCAATTTTTGAAACAGTTTCTTCAATTGATACCACTTTTTGCTTTTCTGTTGCATAAATAATTTCAATTTCTTTAAGGTCATTGTTTAGATTTTCTACACTTTCTAATGTATCTACAATTGAAGTTTCAAATTCTTCCTTTTCCTTTTTTAATTTTGCAATACTTTTTTCTATGTCTTTTATTTCTTTTTTCAATTCTTCTATTTCTCTAGATCTTCCAAGTATATTTACAGTTTTGGTTGATATACTTCCGCCGCTAATTGCTCCTGAAGGATTTAATATATCTCCTTCAAGTGTTGCAATTCTAAATCCATATGAGTTTTTTCTTGCAATTGCTATTGCATTATCCATATTGTCTACAATAACTGTTCTTCCCAAAAGGTTTAAAACTATTTGTTCATACTTTTTATCAAAATCTACTAAATCAGACGCTATTCCAATTACACCTTTTTCTGCTTTAATTTTTTCAATTTTCTTACCTTTTACAGAAGTAATCGGTAAAAAGCTTGCTCTTCCTAAATTAAATTTTCTTAAGTGATTAACCAATTTTTTAGCATCTTCTTCTGTATCTGTAACAATATTTTGCATTGTTTGTCCTAAACACATCTCTATAGCTGTTTCATATTCTTTAGGAACTTTAATTAAATTTGCTAAAACTCCATGTACTCCTTTTTTTAAGCTACTATCCTTCTCACAATCTACCAAAATTGATTTTACACTTCTGATATATCCTTCTTTTTCTCTTTCTGTTTCTTCTAAAAATTTTAGTCTTGATTCTTTAATTCTTTGTTCTGATTCTTTTTGATTTATTCTGAAATCAAAATCTTTAAGCTTATTTTCGGCTTCTTTATTTTTTCCTTCTATTAAATCTATTTGTCCTTTTATTTTGTTTCTTTTTGATTCAATTTCAGTAAATTTCTGTAAAATCTCTGATTTTGTCATTCTTGAACTATCTAATTCTAATATAATTGAATTTATTTCTTCATCAACAGCTTTTTTTCTAATAGTAGAGGTCTCACTATTTGCTGATAAACTTGATATTGTATTTGACATTTCAAATTTATCTTCTATATTTTTTTCAACTTTTTTCTTTTTGTCTTCCATTTTTAATTCTTCAGAAGACATTTGATCTGTTAATTCTTTTAATTTCTTTTCTTTTTCTTCAAGCTCTTTGGCAAATTTTTCTTTATTTTTTGATAAATTTTCCTTCTTATCTTGTTTTTGATTTTTTTCTTCTTCTAGTATTTTTATTCTTTCTTGATTCTCTATTATTTCTTTTTCTAGTCTTTCATAATTTTCTTTGTTATTTTTAATTTTCTCTTCATTAACACTAATTTCAGATTTAATTTGTTCTTTTTTCTTTTCATTTTCAAAGCCTAGGTTTTGCATTTTTTCTATTTGTTCTGTTATTTTATCTATTGACTCTCTTAACTCTTCTTTTAATTCTTGAATATTGTTCTGTCTTTCTATTTCTCTAACTAATTGAGTATTAAATATATCTTGATCTTTTAATATTTCTTCAATTTTAGTTTTATATTCATTTATATTGTGAATAAATAATCCTATTTCTATTGATTTTAATTCATCTCTTAGTCTCAAAAATTCTTTTGCCTTTTCTGACTGTATTTTAGTTGGTTCTATATTAGTTTCTATTTCAGAAATAATATCATTTATTCTTAATAAATTTAATTTTGTTTGTTCAAGTTTTTTTTCAGATTCTGCTTTTCGAACTCTGTATTTTACTATTCCAGCTGCCTCTTCAAATATATGTCTTCTTTCTTCTGATTTATTGCTTAAAATTTCATCTATTTTTCCTTGACCTATTATTGAATATCCATCTCTTCCTATTCCTGTATCCATAAATAATTCTAGAACATCTTTTAATCTACAAGGAGTCTTGTTTATAAAATATCCTGATTCACCATTTCTATAAATTCTACGGGTTACTGTAACTTCATTATATTCGATTGGTAATTTTTGTTCTTGATTATCTATTACTATCGAAACTTCAGCAAAGCCAAGCGATTTTCTGCTTTGAGTACCTGCAAAAATTACATCTTCTGTCTTTGATCCTCTAAGAGATTTCATACTTTGCTCTCCTAGTACCCATCTAATAGCATCAGATATATTACTTTTTCCTGAACCATTTGGTCCAATTACAGAAGTAATTCCGGGCATAAATTCAAATTCTGTTTTATCTGCAAAAGATTTAAATCCTTGTAATTCTAGTTTTTTTAAATACATCTTTTTTTCCTTCTTATATTCTATTTTTTCTCTTATTCTATAGTTTTTTGAAATTTTGTTATATAAATATTTCTACCTAGTTGCTTTTTTAAGCAACTTTATCATACATTAATTTTCTCAATTTATCAAGCAAATTATATCCCATTTCTTTTATATAATATTTTCCCTTGATTATTTTTTATATTAGATATATTATTAATAAAAAATTAATGATTGGAGATTTAGATGAATAACGAAAAGTTTGATTTTTATGATAGAACTTCATTGAAATCATATAACTTAGATTCTAGTGCACGTTATCAATTAGCTTGTCTTGATAGTTTAGATAATTACACTAGAAAACACTGTGAAAATGTCGCAACTATAACTTGTAGACTTTGTGAACATTTACATTGTTCAAAAGGCTTTACCATTTATTGTACTATTTGTGCTTACTTACATGATATTGGAAAAATGTTTATTCCTCCTTCAATTCTTCAAAAAACTAGCAAACTAACAGATGAAGAATATGAAATTATGAAAACTCATACTACTATAGGCTACAATATGTGTATGAAAGATGTAAAACTAAGGCCTTACGCTGCTGGTGCTTATTATCATCATGAAGCATTAAATGGTTCTGGTTATCCTCAGGGATTAATCGCAAAAGATATCCCATATGAAGCTCAAATAATTAGGGTCGCTGATGAATTTGAAGCTATTAGTGCTAAAAGGCAATATAAAACTCATATTGGAATAATTGATACTTTAAATATATTAATTGAAAATTCTCAACCTATTACTCCAAAAGAAGGTATGAAACTTATTATAAAAGATGCTAAAATAGGTAAAATAAATAAATCTATTGTTAGAGCTTTATTTAAAGTAATTCTAGAAGATACTGAATATGAAATTTCTGTAAGAATGGAATACCTTGAATTTGTAAAAAAAGAAATTGCTAGATTAACAAAAGCCGAAGAATACTATAAAAAGTATTTGAATACCCAAAATCAAGGTAAAAAAGACTATTTCAAACAGGGTGTAGAAATGTATCTTCGCTCATCTAATGGAGAAAATATAGATAATTTTGAAAATGTTTTAAATGAATATAAACAATCTTATATTGATAGAAAAGAACATTTAAATAAATTATATGATGAAGCTAAACAAATAAAAAAACTACGTGTTTAATCACGTAGTTTTTACATTGTTAAAATTCCTCCTGGTGTTTCCTTGATTACTAAAATATTTTCTTCTCTACCATTTTGAGCATTTATATATACTAAAAATTCTGTTTCATCAATTTTTCCTTTGAACTCATAGCAAAGTATCTCTGTTTTCCATTCTGTTGGTATAATAGCTAAGTTTTCTGTATAGATATTAAGTTTAGGATTTATTTTTTCTTTTGCTTCTTCTTTTGAAATCATTGGGGTTAAATTTTCTCTTATTGTATGTGAATTTAGGTATCCTGTTGTCTCCATTCCTAATATTTCGCCATTATCAAGTGCTATTTTTAATTTTATTAAATCTGGATAGATTAAAACATTTTCCTGCTTATATAGATAATTAATTGTAATTATGTTTTCTTGTGTAAGGAAATATGACTCTTGCATATTTTGAAATCCTAATTCTTCTAGATATTTCTTTCCTATTTTTACTGCCTCTTCTTTTGAAATTTTTTCTTCATTTACTTCTCTATTTTTGTTCAAAATGACAATCTTTCCTCCGCTTAATAGCTATTGATATATTTGTTATTTCATTATTTTTATCTATAACCTCATATAAATAAACCCCAATGTTTCCATGCTCAATTTTGCCTTTTTTGTTAATTCTTTTTATTTTGTCTTTAAAAAGATTTTTTACTATCTCATAGGCCTCTTCTTCTGGAATTTCAGGCTCTGATAATCCTTTTTTATTTTCAAGTTCTATATGTTCTGAAAATGCTCCATCATATATTAAGCCTTCAAATTCATTAAAATTACTATCAATATCTACAAATCTTATATCATCAATATTATCAACTTGTTTAGTATAATCTTTTCCTTCTGTTTTTTGAAGTTCTTTCCAACTAACTTGACCTATATTTATTTGTTCTTCCATTTCCTCTAAACTATCTTTTAAATCTACACTATATTCATGTAACCTCTTCAAATTATCTAAATCCTCTTGAGATAATTTTTCTTTATAGATATTTTTTCTAGATAATGTATAACTATATTCACTAACTTGATTTAAAAATTTCGCTGTTTTATTTAGTTGTTCAATATTGAGTGGGATTTGAGACAAATAACTTATCGCTATATCCGCTTCTTTCCATACATGTGTTAATGTTTCTGCACCTGATTCGCTACTATTTGAAATCGTTGATTTGGCAAGAAAGTTTTCCACATTTTGCACATGTTCTGTTAATTGATATAATGACATGTCATACATATTAAATGTTTGCAATTCATATTTTTCTTCATTTTTCATTATTTGATAAAAAAGACTACTAATTAATATTATGGCTATTATTATTGTTCCAATTATTATTCTTGTTTTCAAATCAGTTGTTTTTTTCATAAATTCAAACTTATTTCCTTTCTTAGTTTATGATTATAATGGTATTTTCTTCTAAAAATGTTTTTTTATTCAATTTTTTATAATTTTATGATATAATTTTTTTACTAAATATAAAGGAGATTTTATGAGAAAAATTTTAATCTTTTATGGGGCATATGGTGGTGGACATTTAGCAGCAGCTACAGCCATAAAAAATTACATAGATAAAAATTATTCAGATTCTAAAACTATGCTTGTTGATTGTGTTGAGTATATTAATAAATATTTAAATAAATTATCAACTGCAGCATATCGCGAAATGGCAAAAAAAGCTCCTTGGATTTGGAAAAAAGTTTATACAAATTCTGACCACGGTACTTTAGCAAAGATATCAAAAACTTCTAATAATCTAATGGCTAGAAAGTTAAATAGAATCATACAGGAATTTAATCCAGATTTAGTCGTTAGTACACATCCTTTTTCAAATCAAATGTGTACAGTATTGAAGAAAAAAAGGAAAATAAATTGTAAAATTGCTACAATTTTAACCGATATGGCTCCACATGCACAGTGGCTTGTAAATTCTGAATATATTGATTATTTCTTCGTTTCAAATAATGAAATGAAATCTTCACTATCTGATAGTGGAATTGCTGATTTTAAAATCTTTGTTACAGGT
Organism: uncultured Clostridium sp.; assembly: GCA_947303785.1. Lineage (GTDB taxonomy): Bacteria > Bacillota > Clostridia > TANB77 > CAG-508 > UMGS1994. The sequence continues at coordinate 23,370 of CAMYZH010000011.1, read as the reverse complement.
ATTCCTCTATCAGATAGATTTAAGCATTCTTATGATAAATCTTTAATCTTTCAGGAATTTGGCTTATCTTCTGAAAAGAAAACAATTTTATTTTTTGCTGGTGGTGAATTTGGGCTTGGAAGAAAAACAACTAGCTTGGTCTTTAGAGCTTTAATACGTCTTTTTAAAGATTGTCAGGTAATTGCACTTTCCGGTCGAAATAAAAAACTTAATTATAAATTTAATAAAATTGTAGAATCTTATAATGTAGAAAATAGGGTTAAAGTTTTAGATTACACAAAAAAAGTTCCAGAACTAATGTCTATTTCTTCAATAGTAATTACTAAGCCTGGTGGCCTTACTACTACTGAAAGTTTGGTTTCTGGTTTACCATTAATTCTAATTAATCCTATTCCTGGCCAAGAAGAAGAAAATGCGGATTTCTTAGTAAGAAACGGTGTTGCCATATGGATAAAAAAGGGGGATAATATAGCAAGAATTTTAAAAAATCTTTATAGGCATCCTGAAATTATTAGTGAAATGAAATCAAAAATTCCAGAGCTTGCAAAACCTGATTCTACCAAAAATATTTGTGATATTTTGATGAATACAATATAAAAACCGACTAGTATAAATTAGTCGGTTTTTATTATATTTAAATTTCTCTTCTACCTTCCATTGCTTTCATTAATGTTATTTCATCTGTATACTCTAAATCTCCTCCTACTGGAATACCATGTGCAATTCTTGTAACTTTTATATTAAAAGCTTTTATTAATTTTGAAATATATATTGATGTAGCTTCCCCTTCTACTCTTGGATTTGTAGCAATAATAACTTCTTTTATTTCATTATCTCTTATTCTATTTAACAGTTCTTTTATCTTTATCTCATCTGGTCCAATTCCATTCATGGGTGATATCGTTCCATGTAATACATGGTAGACACCATTATATTCATGAGTTCTCTCCATTGCCATAATATCTCTTACATCTTCAACAACACAAATTGTAGATTGATCTCTTTTAGGATTTGAACATATTGGACATGGATCTGTATCTGAAATATTAAAACATGTTGAGCAATATTTGAGATTATGTTTTGCATCTGTTATTGATTTTATAAATTCTTCTATTTCTTCTTCTGACATGTCAAGCATATGGAAAGCAAGTCTTATAGCTGTTTTATGTCCTATGCTTGGAAGTTTTTCAAAACTTTCGACAAGTCGTTCTATTGATGGTGAATATGATGACATCTTTTTCTCCTCTAAATAGTGTCTTTCGCGATGTGCGTATTTTACATTAATCCAGGAATATTATATTTTCCCATGCTTGCGTTTACAGCGGCATCTGCTTTTTTCATTGCTCCATTAACGCATGTTAATACTAAATCTTCTAATGTTTCTACATCTTCTGGATCAACAGCCTCTTTTGCTATTTTTAGTTTCTTTATGATTTTATCTCCTGTAATTATAACAGATACTGCACCTCCACCAACTGTATTTTCAAATTCTTTAGATGAAATTTCTGCTTGATCTTTTTCCATATCTGCTTGCATTTTTTTAGCTTCTTTCATAAGTTTATTTATGTTCATTCCGCCAGGAAATCCTCCCATTCCTCCAGGAAATCCTCCTCTTTTTGACATATTGATTCCTCCTTTTTTTATTCATCAATTATATTTATAGGTATTCCAAAATCCGTTTTTGTTTTTTTATTAATTACATTTTGAACTTCTTCTACCTTTATTTGCATTGTTTTTCCCGTTTCTTGTGCAACAGCCTGTTCAATTGCATGTCTGTTTTCGGTTTGTTCGACAACCGTTTTTCCAAATGCTGTTAATCCAACTATTCCGAGTTGCATATCGTTTATTTCAACCGCTTTTGCGTTCATTAGATTAGTAAATAATGTAACTTTACCTTGACTTTTTAATTTATTTACTACTTTTGGCCAATATTCTTCACTTGAAATACTTGCAAGATTTGCTTTTGGCACTGTTTTATTTTGTTTAGTAGCTTCTATGGTTTGATTCTTATTTATACTCTTATTTGGATTTCCATTGTCTACTTCGTTTGATATACTTAATTCTCTGTTTGTAGACACTTTTGTCGCACTTATTTTTATGTCTCCGTTTTCTATTTTTTCTTCTAGTTTTTTTAGTCTTTCTTCTATATCTCCATATTCTTTTGTGTCGATTGTTAGCTTAATTATTCCTGCTTGAAACATTATATTTTTTTGCGATGACCATTTAATATTGTTTTCCATTTCTGAAAGTTCTTTTATTAAATAAAATAAATCTTCTTTACTTGTTTTTTCACTTAATTCTCTTATTTGTTTTATTTCATCTTCATTATATAAATCTATATTCCCTTTTGTTTTAAAAACTAAAATATCTTTTACATATTTTATAATTTCCCATAAGAAACTATATAAATCGATTCCTTCATTTATTATTTCATCTGTTGTAGCTAATGCTTGGTCTGCATTTTTTTCAATTAGGCTCATAGTTACTCTATTTATATATTCAAGTTTAGGTATTCCAACTAGCTCTTTTATTTTTTTATCTGTTATTTCGTCATCTCCATCTTGCAGACATCTTTCTAAAATACTAATTCCGTCTCTCATTGCTCCTTCTGACAGAACTGAAATTGTGTTTAAGGCGTCTTCATCTATTTTGACATTAATTGCATCTGTGATTTTCTTTAATCCTTTTTTTATGTCCTCATTTGATAACTTTTTAAAATCAAATCTTTGACATCTTGATAGTATCGTTGTTGGCAACTTCTGTGGTTCAGTTGTTGCTAATATAAATTTTACGTGTTCAGGTGGTTCTTCTAATGTCTTTAAAAGCGCATTAAATGCTCCTGTTGAAAGCATATGAACTTCATCTATAATGTATATTCTATATTTAGCTTTTGTGGGTAAAAAATTTACTTCTTCACGAATTTGTCGTACATCATCTACACCATTATTTGATGCTGCGTCCATTTCTACTACATCTGTTAATGAACCATTTAAAATTGCTTTGCATATCTCACATTCATTACATGGCTCACCATCTTTTGGATTTAAGCAATTTACTGCTCTAGCTAAAACCTTTGCTGCTGATGTTTTTCCGGTTCCTCTCCCACCATTAAATAAGTATGCATGACCAACTCTTCCAGCTATTATTTGATTCTTTAGTGTCCTTGTAATATGTTCTTGGCCTACAAATTCACTAAAAGTTAATGGTCTAAATTTTCTATATAGTGCTGTATATGCCAATTCAATTACCCCCAATATAAAAAAATTGGTATAAGGTTGGTAGCTTCTCAGCGGAAAGTATGCACGTCGCACGAATACACTACTTATCGCTGCTTTCTTCCGAATCTGACGAGGTTCATAGCTTTTCATCGAAACATACTCTCCACTCAAAAGCTATCACTTATACCGATTTAGATTATATAATGATATTTGAGTTTAATCAAGTATTTTTATATTAATTTTTATTAATTTTTTTCTTTTTATTACGAAAATTTTTAATTTGTTACCCTTTTAAAAACCACATTATTAAAGTCTGTAATTTGTCTTGTTACAATTCCATTTTCATTAAATTGTTCTGCTGGTAAGTCGATAGAAATCGTTCCTTTATATTTTTCATTTTTATCTACTATTAAAACAATATCCATAGTTGCTTTTAGTTTAATGTCTTCCTGTGTTGCTCCCAATTTTTCTAGAAGTTTTCCATTATATGACACTTGTTCCCCTTCTGTTAAGACATAGTTTCCAAGTCCCTGATTACTTATCCTAAAAGCAATTGTTCCTCCATCTTGATAAAATTGCTGTTTTTCCATATTATCTGATGTACTTGCTGAATATTCTAATGTTTTTCCTGTATAGTCTTGTGTACTATTTTGAAAATATTTTAAATTTTCATTACTTGTTGGTTTTAATATTTTTATTGTTCCAATACTGCCTGCTTTTTCGACCTTAAGATTTTCTATTCTTATTAATTCCACTTTTGAATCAAGTTTTGGATTGTCTTTAAATGAAATAAAAATGTCGTTTTCTTGTTCTACTGAAGATTCTAATATATTTTCTTCATTATTACTTTGAGCATATATAGAACTTATAATTGTTATATCTTTTAATTCAAGTGGAAGGTTCTTCTCTCCTTCTACCCCATATCTAACCATTAGAAAAATTGATATTATGATTGCTATAAAAATAAAAGCTATAAAAAAATACTTTTTTAGTGCCCTCGTTTTACTCTCTTTTTCCATTTTTTCCTCCTGATTTTTTCTTTCTTAAATCTTTAAAAAAGTCTTGCAACAAAGATTTACATTCATCTTCTAAAACTCCGTATTCTACTTCAACATTATGATTAAATTTATGATCTTTAAATAAATTTAGAACTGAACCACATGCACCTGTTTTTTCATCCATTGTTCCAATATACACTTTTTTTATTCTTGCTTGTATTATTGCACCTGCACACATTGGGCAAGGTTCAAGGGTTGTATACATCTGGCAATCTGTTAATCTCCATGATTCTAGTTTTTTGCTAGCTTTTTTTATTGCTCTAATTTCAGCATGTTCTGTTGTATCATGTTTTATTTCTTTTAAATTATATGCCCTCGCTATAATTTTTCCATTCTTTACAATTACTGCTCCAATTGGAATTTCTTCTTTTTGGTATGCTTTAGAAGCTTCTTTAAGGGCTTCTTTCATATATTTTTCTTCCATTTTTTCTTTCCTTTTTTTAATGTTTATTATTTTACCATATTTTCTTGATTTGAGCAAATTTACATTTTATAACAACATTATTATCCAAATATTCTTTTTATGCTGGCAAAATCAGTATTTTCTTGACTTGTGTATTTTAGCTGTGATACAATTTTATTGGATAGTTTTAAAAAATTAAAATTGGAGGTTTAAATATGTTAATTTCAACCACTTCGTCAATAGAAGGAAAATCCATTAAAGAATATAGAGGCATAGTATTTGGAGAAGCTATCAATGGTGTTATTATTACGGAAGATTTCTCTGCAGGAATTTCTAATATTCTGGGCGGCAGGGTTTCTGAATATGAAGAAGAATTAATTAATACTCGCGCAGATGCAATAACTGAAATGATAAAAAGAGCTGAAAAAATTGGAGCTAATGCAATTGTTGGTGTTAAATTTGACTATGAAACAATATGAAAAAAAATGGAGAATATGTTGGAGTAGATGAAAAGTTTATTCCAGAAGGCGAAAAATATGTAGATGACTCTGTAGTTGGAGATAAAGAAAAAACTAAAAAGTTTGCAATAGGGATAGCAAAAGGATATATAATTTTTTTTATTTTATTTGCTATTTTAGCTTTTGGAATGCCTATTTTTATATTTATACAAGGTCAAAAATTAATCTCAAGCCAGTTTAGTTCTTCAGTAAAAGAAAACAAATATAACTTTTCACACATACATGGTACTAAATCTGGAGCATCTTTACTTAATTATTTAGATGATATTATTGATAATAATAAATCTAGTTCATATGCAACTATTACGGTAGTATATAATGGCAGTTCTGCTGTTTCTGAAGATGACTTATTATCAATTAAAAGATCTATTTCAACTGAAGCTGATACGGTTTATGAGATTTCTGTTGATTACTCTGATTCGCAAGGTCGCATAGTAAATAAGGTTACTATTGAAGAAATAAAGAAATAAATAGTATATTGCAAAAAAGCCTCGAATGAAGAACATTCAAGGCTTTTTTTATATGTATTATATTTGTTTTAAAGATATTTTAATCTATTTGTTTTGAAATTGGCTTTACTAAAAAAATGGTGTGCCCAAGGGGAATTGAACCTCTATCTTCCGCTTAGGAGGCGGGTGCTCTATCCTTTTGAGCTATGAGCACATTTTTGTTGGCGAGTTTATAATGTCTAATTATTCTCGCCATAAAAACTATTTATTTAATTCTTTTAATAAATCTTCCACATCAATGCCATGCACTTGGCATGCTTCTTCTAATGTTTCGTCTTCTGCTACTAGACAACCTATACAATGCATTCCTGCTTCTAAAAGTATATCAACTTTATCTGGATTATCTTCTAATAATTTGCCTATTGTTGTTGTTTTTTCAACCATTTTTGCTCCTCCTTATTTAATCAATCGAAAATATTTTAGCACATTTTTAAAAAAAAGTATAGACAAATCTAATTTTTTGTTATATTATTTGCTCATTCTTTAGGAGGTAGTCATTTGATTTTTTTATTCAATTTGTTTTTTATCACTTTTTTAGTCCAAATTTTTATTATCTTAAGTTTTATTTATTCATTTTTTGAATTTATTTTTGTTCAATCAAAACAAGGTTTAAAGTTACATATTAAAAATAAGAATTAATGAAATTATTTTTTAAGCTTTTTTATTTATTATATTTTTCAATATTTTTTTCAATTATTGTTTTTTATTTATTTTTACCTATTTTTAATGCAAATAATTTATGTGTTTCCCTATTTTTTAAAAATGTAGATATTGTAAAATCTTATCCCTATTTTTGGTATTTTGTAAAAAATATTTTTTGTATTACTACTTTTTTTAGTATTTTTATTTTATTAAATTCTTTTTTTACTGCATTAGTCATGCTTTTTTCCACCAAAAATGGAAAAAATGTCAATAATTCTAACCACAATAATACTATTCATTCTTCTGAAATATCGCTTTATGTTGGAGATACGGAAAAGAAAAAGAAAGTATTTATTCCAATTCAGGGATTATATCAAAATGTTTTAGTTACTGGTTCTATTGGTTCTGGCAAAACTTCTTCATTGTTGTATCCTCTAACTCATCAACTATTAACTTTAAATTTTTCTAATAAATACAACTCTGCTTTTCTTATATTAGATGTAAAAGGAAACTATCATAACTTCGTTGAAAAGATTTGTCAATCAAATTATTCTACTTCAGACTTATTTGTAATTGATTTGAGTGGATCTGTTACATATAATCCCTTAGATAAGCCAAATTTAAAACCTCATGTTCTTGCTAACAGATTAAAAAATATTCTATTGCTCTTTAGTCCTGCTCAAACAGAATCTTTTTGGATTGATAAATCTGAACAGATTTTAACAGAGGCTATTAAATTTTGTCGTCTATATAATCATAACTATGTAACTTTTACAGAACTACATAGGTTAATTATGCATAAATCATATTATGATGAAAAGCTAGAAACTTTAAAAAATTTATTTTTCTCTGGTAAATTAAGTAACTCTGAAATTGAAGATTTTAATTCTAGTTCACAATTCTTTAATAATGAATTCTTTAATTTAGATGATAGAACTTTGTCAATTTTAAAATCTGAAATCTCTAGAATTACTAATGTGTTTGTATCAGATAGTGATGTTTCTAAAGTTTTCTGCCCCATAAGAAATAATATATCTTTCCCTGGGTTCAAATATATTTTAAAACATCATAAAATGGTTGTTTTAAATATGAATATTTCAGAATATTCTTACCTTTCCAAAATAATAGCTGCATACTTAAAAATTGATTTTCAATCTGAAATACTTATGCAACTTTCTACAGGTAATATCTACCCTTCTTGTTTTATTTGTGATGAATATCATGAATATGTTACATTAAATGATGCTAGTTTTTTTTCTCAGTCAAGAGAAGCCAAATCTATTAATATTGTAGCTACACAAAGTTACTCATCTTTATTAAATACAATAAAAGATCCAACAAACACAAAAGTTTTAATTCAAAATTTTGTTAACAAATTTTGGTTTAGAACAGATGATACTTTTACTATTGATGAAATTTTAAAACAAACTGGCAAAGAGGATAAAGAAATAAAATCGACAACAATTGCTGAAAATGCAAGACAAACAAAGTTTAATTATATGTTTAATAGCTTCTTCTCTAAAGATTCAAATATATCTGAAAGTATTAATACCTCTATTCAAAAAGATTATATTTTTGATTCAAATTATTTTTCTAGAAAATTAGAAACTTTTTCTTGCCTAGCTTTTTTATCAACAGGATCAAGTATTCTACCTCTTGAAAAATTAAACCTAATCCCATATTTTAAAAGAAAGGATGTGATATTTTGAAAAAGAAATTTATTATTTGTTCTTTTTTATTTTCACTATTATTATTATTTATTTTTATTCCCTATTCATATTGTGCCTCTTACCCCAAACTAATTACAACTTTAAATTCAGCTTTTGAAAAAATTGAATCTTGGATTTTGAAACTAGCCACACCTGCAGCTGCAATTTCTGTAGGAACTGGTGTATTAATGAAAAAATTTAGTTTTGGTGATGAAGAGCGTATTCGTACTGGAAAAAGGCTTATTAGAGGAGCTTTGTTTTCATATGCTTTCTTACTTTGCATTGATCTTATTTTATCAACAATTAATACACTTTTAAGTTAGGAGGAACTCATGGATTATCAAAATTTCCCAGAAGTAATAAGTAAACTTATATCAACTTTAATAAATTCTTTACTTGTATCTGTTGATTCAAATGTTTTTTCAGTTTTAGATGAAATTGTTTTTCTCAAATCATCTTACCTTTTTGATACATATTTTATTTCTTTTTTTACAAAGAAATTTAGTATTGTAACTCTTTCTGAAGTTTTAATTTGGGGATTCTTATTATATTATGGAATTGCATATTTAGTTTCTTTTTTTACAAGTAATACTTTTCAAAAACCTATATCTTTTATTACTAGAATATTTTTTGCTGCTATTTTAGTTCGCTTTTCTATGTCTATTTGTGAAAAAATTATTGACTTTTTCGAACTACTTACAGAAATTGTCAAAACCCTAGGAATTTCAATGCTATCATTTCACCTCTCTTTTTCAGTTTTATATGAAAGACTTTCTAATGTTTTTTTATCAGATTTAAATAATCCATTTGGATTATTTACATTTGATGGTATTTTGAAAACCTTTATATCCTTTTGTTTTGTTAATCTTTTATTCACCTATGCGGTCAGATTTATTTATGTAAAAATTTTAATTTTAATTTCTCCTCTTGCCTGTCTTTCTATTTGTTTAGATCAAACATTTTGGATTTTTAAAGTCTGGCTTAAAAATTTTATTTCTCAACTAGTTATTCAAATTGTAATTTGTGTAATTTTACTTATCATCTTTTCTTTAAACAATATGGCAGATCCATTGATTTCAAAATTATTATATGTTGCTTCATTAATCTGTTTAATACGTGCTACTAGCTTTGTTAGAGAGTTTACTTCTGGTTTTACTTCAGATGTTACAACTTCTTTTTCAAACATTAAAAATATGTTTAGTTAGGAGGTTTTATGAATTTTATTTTTCCAAAAAATTATGATTTTTCTTTTAAATTTTTAGGTATTTTTAGTTATTTTTCAATACTCATAAATCTGGTTTGGGCATTGTTTTTATATTTTATTTTAAATTTATTTTTTAAATCATTTATTGTTAAGTTTTATATTTTTGTTGTTTTATTTATTCCTATTTGTTTATTTTCATTGTTAAATAAATCTAATGAAAATATTTTAATAATCATCGGATTTATTGTTAAATATTTATTTCATCCAAAAATATATTTTTATGACAAAAGATTTGATTGAAAATTTATGATGTAGATGATATAATTTCATAAACTTTAGGGGGAATTTTTATGAAATTAGAACAAAATGATAAATCTATATTATTTTCGAATACTTCAATTCCAGATTTGTTTTTTACAGAATATTTGTCTGCTGCCAATGGTGATTATATTAAAGTATATCTTTATATTTTATTTTTATCAAAATATGATAAAGATATAAAAATTAATGATTTATCTAAAAAACTTGCATTACCTCTAAAAACTATTCAAGATGGTTTAAAATATTGGGAAGATGCTGGTTTATTAATAAAAAAACATACTGGCTATATATTGGTTAATTTGCAAGAAGTGGAGTTATTAAAACTTTATACACCTAAACTTACCTCATCGCCAGAGGATATTCAAAAAAATGCTAAGAATCAATACAGAGCTAAAGCTATCGAAAACATTAATAACCAATATTTCCAAGGCATAATGTCTCCTTCTTGGTATAGTGATATTGATCTTTGGTTTAAAAAATACCATTTTGATGAACAGGTTATGATAGCTTTATTTAACTATTGTTTTGAAAAGTCTGCTTTGCATAGAAATTATATACAAGTAGTAGCAGATAGTTGGTATAAAAATAATATTAAATCTTTTTCCGATTTAGACCAATACTACGAAAAACAAGAAAAAATTATTTCATTAAAAAAGTCTATAATTAGAAAATTAGGATTAAATAGAAATCTAACTATTTATGAAGACGCTTATGTTGAAAAATGGGCAATAGATTTTGGTTACTCTTTGGAGATTATAGAAATTGCCTTAAAGAGAACTACCTCAAAGTCAAATATAAGTTTCGAATACTTAGATAAAATAATTTCTGATTGGCATGAAAGAAACTTAAAGTCAGTTGCAGAAATTCAAGAATACATAAAAAATAGTAAACAAAAACAGTCAAATGTTGAAGCAATGAAAAAGCTTACCAATTACAATAACTCAAATAAGCGCAAGTATGATAATTTGGATGATTTATATGCTAATGCATAATACTAAGCGATTATCACCTATGAAATTTAGATCTTTTATGAAGAAAGGTTGTTATGGATAACACATTTTTAAAACAATTATTAACTGAATATGATTCAAAAAGGACCAAAGCATTAACTGATTTGGAAAATCGAAAAAATAAGCTTATGGAATCTTCTTCTGAATATTTTAAGTTAGAACAAGAATTGCATTCTCTTTCTATAGAATCTATAAAATCTATACTTACTCTTTCTCCAAAAGAAAAAGAAGATAAGATATTATTATTAGAAAAAAAGACAAAATTAATTTCATCTAAAAAAGATGATTTGCTAAAAAGACTAAATCTTCCAAGTGATTATTTGTTACCTCATTTTGAATGTAGTCTTTGTCAAGATACCGGGTTTTACCAAAATTCTTTATGTTCTTGTATAAAGCAAAGAATGTTTGATTTGGCCTATAATAAGGCAAATATCGGCAATATAGATTATGAAAATTTTACTAATTTTAATTTTAATTTGTATTCCAATCAACCTAATCCATCATTATATAATTCTCAGCTTTCTCCTCGAGACAATATAAAAAAAATATATGACATTTCAAAAAAATTTATTGACAATTTTGAAAAAGCTGAAGAAAAGAACTTAATGTTTCTAGGGCCAACTGGTCTTGGAAAAACATTTTTGTCAAATTGTATAGCTAAATCTATTTTAGAATTAGGAAAAACTGTACTTTACCAAACAGCTCCTGTAATGCTAGATGAAATTATAAAAGAGAAATTTCAAAATTCCTCACAATTATTAGATAACATTTTAGGTGTTGATTTATTGATAATTGATGATTTAGGAACTGAAACTATGAATAATTTAAAATTTACAGAATTGTTTAATATTATTAATACTCGCCTATTAAATCAAAATCATAAAATTACTAAAACTATTATTTCAACTAATTTAAATATTAAAGATATTTTTGAAGTTTATGATGAGCGTATTGGATCTAGAATTGTTGGTAATTATAATTTATGTCGTTTTTTTGGAGATGATATTAGATTAAAAAAATAAGAGCATTTTTTAAATGCTCTTATTTTTAGTATTCATTTTAATCCATCATTTCTTTATATTCTTCTGCTATTTTTTCTACACTTACAACTTTTCCTTCATTTGTTCTCATTAGTGTAACGCCCTGTGTAGACCTTCCAAGTACGCTAATTTCACTTACATTTAATCTTATTATTGTTCCCTTATCTGTTATCATCATTATGTCATCATTATCATTTACTATCCTGATTCCAACAATTTCACCTGTCTTTGGTGTAATTTTGTATGTTATTACTCCTTTTCCACCTCTAATTTGAACTCTATATTCATCCAATTCGGTCCTTTTACCAAATCCATTTTCTGTAATAGCAAGTAATGTAGCTTTTCCACCTTGTATTATTGATTCCATTCCAATTACTTCATCATCTTTATCTACTCTCATTCCAATAACACCTTGAGATACCCTACCAACAGAACGTACATCTTTTTCATCAAAAGTAATACACATACCTCTTCTTGTTACAAGAACAACATTATCTTCTCCATCTGTTAACCTTACTGATACAAGTTGATCACCATCTTTTAGTGTTATTGCTTGTAATCCTGTTTTTCTAGATGAATCATATTCTTTTAAAGCAGTCTTTTTGATTAAGCCATCTTTAGTTGCAAATAATAAATATTTTCCATCTGCAAAATTTTGAATTGGCATTATTGCAGAAACTTTTTCATCTGCATCAAGACTTAATAAATTAACTATTGCTGTTCCTTTTGCAGTTCTTCCTGCCTCTGGAACTTCATAACCTCTTAATCTATATAATTTTCCTTTATTTGTGAAGAATAATAATGTGTCATGTGAAGAAGCTGTAAATATTTCTTTGACAAAGTCATCTTCTTTAGTAGAAATACCTGTTATTCCTTTTCCACCTCTTCTTTGACTTTTGAATGTATCAATTGGTGCTCTCTTAATATAGCCAAATCTTGTTAGTGCTATAACTACTTGTTCTTCCTTAATTAAATCTTCAACTTCAAACTCTCCTTCAGCAGCAACTATTTTAGTTTTTCTTTCATCTCCGAATTTTTTCTTCATTTCTAATAATTCTTCTTTGATTATATCATAAACTAATTTATCACTAGCTAAAATTGCTTTTAAGTGTTCAATTAATTTCATTAATTCTGCATATTCTTCTTCAAGCTTTTCTCTTTGTAATCCTGATAATCTTTTTAATTGCATATCTAGTATTGCTTGTGCTTGAATTTCTGTAAGTTTAAATCTTTCCATCAATCTTTCTTTTGCATCATCATATGAATTTCTAATAATTTGAATTACTTCATCAATATTATCAATAGCTATAATTAACCCTTCTAATATATGAGCTCTAGCTTCTGCTTTATCTAGGTCAAATTTGGTTCTTCTAAGTACAACATTTTTCCTATGATCTATATATTCAATTAAGCAATCTTTTAATGTTAATATTTTTGGTTCACCATTAACTAAAGCTAACATTATTACACCAAATGTTGTTTGCATTTGAGTATTTTTATAAAGTTGGTTTAATACTACTTGAGGATTTGCATCTCTTTTCAGTTCAATAACCACCCTTACTTTATGTTCTCTATCTGATTCATCTCTTATATCAGAAATTCCTTCAATTTTCTTATCTCTAGCATATCCAGCAATTGCTTCAATAAGTTTAGCTTTATTTACTTGATAAGGTAATGCTGAAACAACAATTCTTCTTTTGTTTCCTGACATCTCCTCAATCTCAGCTTCAGCTCTAACTGTTATTTTTCCTTTTCCTGTTGTATATGCCTCTTTTATTCCTTCCCTTCCTAAAATAATTCCTTCTGTTGGGAAATCTGGTCCTTTTATTATTTGCATTAAATCTTCATTAGTTACATTGTCTTCTTCTATTACTTTTATTGCTCCATCAACAACTTCTGATAAATTGTGTGGTGGAATATTGGTTGCCATGCCTACAGCAATTCCTGATGACCCATTTATAAGTAATGCTGGTACTTTGGCTGGTAGTACTACTGGCTCTTGAAGTCTATCATCATAGTTTGGCATAAAATCAACTGTATTTTTTTCAATGTCTACAAGCATTTCTTCTGCAATTTTTTCCATTCTCGCTTCAGTATACCTCATTGCAGCTGCTCCGTCACCATCTATTGATCCAAAATTACCATGTCCGTCAATCAATGTATATCTTTGTGAAAAATCTTGCGCTAATCTAACCATTGCGTCATATACTGAAGTATCTCCATGCGGATGATATCTTCCTAAAACAGATCCAACTGTATTGGCACATTTTCTATATGGCTTGTCGGAAGTTATTCCATCTTCATACATTGAATATAAAATTCTTCTGTGAACAGGTTTTAATCCATCTCTTACGTCTGGTAATGCCCTAGAAACAATAACGCTCATTGCATAATCAACATATGCCGTTCTCATTTCAGCTTCAATGTCTCTTTCAATTATTTTTTCTTCTTGCTTGTCCATTTAAAAACCCCTTTTCCTAATATCTTTTATTCTCTTGTATTATATTAAACCGTAAGAAAAAAAGCAAGTTTTTTATTGGGTTTTTGTTCTATTTTTTAACTCTTTTTTTCCTGCAAAAAAAATCATATTGTCAAACTTTTTAAAAGATTTTTTTGACTTTCTGTCAGACTATCCAAGCTTCCATTTTTTTCAATATATTTTTCCATTTTTTCTATATTTCTTGCTTCTTTTATTGTATTTTCAACAATTAAGCTCTGTTCTAATCTCTGCTTTACTTTATTTATACTTTTTTTCATTCCTTCATAATTTTCTTTTTTTAATTCTTCTTTCCACTCTTCGCAACTTTGGCTTAATTTTTCTATGCTATACTCATCTTCTTTATAATACTTTTTTAATTGGGTTTCTAATGAACTTAAAATTTCATTTTTTCCTGATTTAATCATATTATAAGCAGTTTTATCTATTATGTCTTTTTCTAATAGTTTTTTTGAAATTGTATCTATTAGGGAAGACGCTGCATCTAAAATACCGTTTTTTTGGATCAGCCTTTTTACTTGTTCTACACTTTCAAATTCTCCTTTAAATAGTCCTTTAATACTATTTACGATGTCTTCAATTTTTTTCAATGTTTCTTCAATACCTGAAATAAATCCTTCTTTTACAAATGCATTTTTTATTTCTATCACATCATCTTCTATAAAATCTGGTAATGCTGCTCTCAATCCAAAATCTAATGCGTTATTCGCTAATTTTGATATATCTATATTAATTTCTTTTTTTATTTCATTTATTAATTCCAAAATACCTCCTGTTACATAAAAATATTTTATTATTATTATTTTTTTCTAGATTATCGCTATATGGAATTATATTATTAATTTTTATAATTTTATTTTTTGTTTTATATATAATTATATTAAATTTATTTAAATTTATTTTTAAATTTTTTTTATATATTTTTAATAGATTATTAAAAAAAATTAAATCTTTTATATTTTTATTAATTAAAACGTTTATTTTTTCAGATTTTTCTAATGATATTTTATTGATATCAAAAAAAGATTCAATTGAATTATTTATAATAATATAATTAAATTCTTTTTTTAATTGTTCCAAATAATTATTAAAATCTAATGGTTTTATTTTTTCATTATTTTTTATTATTATTTTTTTTGCTGATTCTATTATTACATTTTTTATTTTTATTTTTTCTATTTTTGAATTAAAAAAATTTAAATTTAATATTATTATTTTATTATTTTTTCTTTTTAAATAATTAATTATTTTTTTTATATATTTTATTTTTATATTTTCATCTTTTCCTAAAATACTAATTATAATCCCATTTTTTTTAATATTTTTTTCTTTTTTTATTATTTTTCTGCATTCTTTTTCTTTTAATTTATTTTTTAAAATTTTTATTTCATTTTCTAACTGTTCTGTATAATTTTCTTTAATTAAAATATTTGATAATTCTTCAATAGTTAGTTCTCCATTTTCAAATATTTTATAAACATTTAGTTCATTTTCAATATTTTTTCTATTTTCTACAAATAAAATTATTTTTAATTTATTAAGATATTGATCATTAACTTTTTCTATAAAATCTTTAATATTATCACCAGGTAAATTTTCATTTAATAATAAAAAGTCTATATCATTGTTTTTTTCAAATATTTCTATTAAAGCTTCTTGATATAATATATCATTACCTATTACTTCAAACTTTTTATTTTGTTTAAGTTCTTTATTAATTTCATTATTTAATAAAGCTGTAATTACTTTTTTTATTTAAAATCACCCCTGTATTAATAATTTTTCTTCATCTGAACAGCAAACCTTTATAATTGTGTGACTTTGGTCTACAAACATCATACATTCTCCTTTATTTAATGATCTAATTTCAATCTTTTCTTTTTCTGTTAAATTGCTGTGTTCTTCTAATACTTTTATATTTTCTTCTTCTAATGAAAAAAATATTTTTATACATGAATTATTTAAAATGCTTTTTCCATATATGCCATTTTCTAAACTAAAAAGATCAGATACATCTTGAGTAATCGCAATACTGCATCCAGAATATTTTCTAATTGTTTTAAATATTTTATATATAAAACTTGCAACTTCCTTATTAGATGTTACACCTATTAATCTCCATATTTCATCTAAATATATAGCTTTTCTAATTTTTCTATCTTTTTTTATTTTATCCCAAAATAAATCTGTAAAAATATACATACCATATTTAAGATTTTCTTCACCTAGTTCATAAATATCCGCTATTAGTAATTTATTTTCTAATTCTATATTAGTGTATTGATTAAAATAGTTTAAAGATCCATTTATAAACGGTTGTAAGTAATTTGCATATTTTTCGCCCATCTTATCCTGTTTTAAAACTTGATAAAAGTCTTCAAAAAGTGGCATTTCTGTTGTATCTTTAAAAATTGGTTTTATTTCAATTTTATTTTTGTCTTTTTCTTTATATAATGTGGTATCATCGAATGTAATCCCTTTTTGGTTATATGTTTCAATTATTTTTTTTTCTATAAATGATTTTGTATCTTCTGTCATTTCTCCAAAAATCAAACTGAAAAATCCTAATAATTTTTGAATTTTAGTTGCTAAAAAACCTTTATTATCTTCGCTTGATTCTTCTCTAATATCAAAAATGTTAATATATGTTTTAGATGAAGGGCCAATTTTCAAAATAACTCCATTCAAATTATTACATATTTTTTCGTATTCTCTTTCCGGATCTATTACGAATTGTTCAATTCCAATTAACCAATTTCTTAAAATTTGTAGTTTCGAAAAAAATGATTTCCCTGCTCCACTTGTTCCAAACACACACATATTTCCATTCTTATATTTTTCTCTATTAAATTTGTCTATGAAAATAAGTGAATTATTAAATATATTATTTCCAAAAAAAACTCCTTCTTCATCAAATATTGATGAAGATATAAATGGATATGTTCCAACTAGCCCACTAGTTAGAACATTCCTTTTACTAGCATTTTTAATGTCATAATGATTTTGCATTAATGGCAAGCAGGAAAAAAATAATTGTTCTTGTCTAAAGTTTGCACGTCTAGTTTGAATTCCGTTTCCTTGCAATAATCCTTCTATATTATTTAATTGTATTTCTAGTTCTTTTTCATCTTCTGAATATACATCAATGTACATAAATAATAGATATAAATCTTCATTATTTATTTGCATTTCTCTTCTTATGTATTTTGCATCATCATATGAAAATTTTGCTATTTCAATATCTTGTACATTTTCTTTTGTTTTTTTCAAATCAACTCCAACATTACCAATGTGATAAGTTAAATCTCTAATTGTTTTATATTTATCCTTTTTTTCATAAAAGATAGATATATTCATATTATTATTATTAGAAACAATATTTTTCAATATTATTTCTTTATATTCTCTATAATAATCAATACAAATTAGACCTCCATAATATATTCCATCTATTTCAATATATTTTGGATTAGTTTCATTAATATATGCCGGAGTTATATAATCTTTATCTCCTATTGTTTTTCCTCCTTATTTCATAGAGTTTTTTCTGTAATTAAAAAATGAATATAATATATCAATTGTTTCTTTTTTGTTAATTTCAAATATTAAATTTCCACATCTTGATAGTGTTTCTTTAATTTTGAAATATTTTTCATTTAAATTTTCAAATATTATTTTTTCTAAATTATAATTAGGAATATTTTTTATGAATTCACCTTTTTGATGAATAATGATATAAAAATTTTTGGATGATGATTTGTTTGCTGAATTTATCCTTTTTAGATAATTAATATAATTATCATAAATTATTTTTTCTTCAGTATTTTTTATTTTATTTTTCTCTTGTTCTAGAATTAAAAATTGTTTTTCGAGATTTTCTTTTTTACTTTGAATTAAAATTTGCATATTAAAATTGCAAGTTTTTAAAAATGTCTTATATGAATTTAAAATTGTTTTTTTTTCCAATTCTGACTTTAATTCATAATTAATTGGAATGACTTTAATTATCTTGATATATTCTCCATTTTTTAATTTTATAATTCCATTTTCTTCAATTTGTTCTATTGGAATTATATTTTGCGCACTGTTTTCTTTTGCTAATTTTATTCTTTTTACCTCCTTCTATTTAATAATAGTACAGCAATCGCAGTTATGTCAAGCTTTTTCGTATGTCAAAGTTCGACATTTTTTGACAAAAATATTTTATGAATATTTTTTTATTTTTTGATAATAATATTATTATAAAATTTTTATTAACTATAACCTATGCAGAATTAATGAATTTTTATGTTGGTCTTTACAGCTATTTTGATATTGTATATGGTTGTACTGGGCGATATAAGAGTTTTGGTTAAGAGTATATTGGTATTCTACAATGGTTGTTATTAGTCTTCATTTTAAGATGAATATGGCTATTGCCTATAGAGTGTCTCTATATTCGAGTGGGTGATTATATTATGTGGTATAGGGCTTATTTATATAGAAATATATATTAGGTTTGACTATTATATAATGTAGTCTGAGCTATAGTTAATACAAGTTTTATATCCCATAGTAGATTTAATTCTATTATGGGTTTTTTATAAAAAAAGCTTCCTTATATTTCTCATATTATTGAGTTTTATAAGGAAGTTTTTATATTTATTTTTACTATATATCAAGATTTTTTACATATTTTGCATTAGCTTGAATAAATTCTCTTCTAGGCTCTACTTCATCTCCCATAAGCAAAGAGAATATTTTATCTGCATTAATTGCATCATCCATTGTAACTTTTATTAATATTCTTCTAGCAGGATCCATAGTTGTCTCCCATAATTGTTCTGGATTCATTTCTCCAAGACCTTTATATCTTTGCAAAGATAATTGCTCTCTTTGAATTCCTTTTGCCTCCAATTCTTTATATGCTTTTTGCAAATCTTCATCTGTGTAGCAATAAACATCTTCTATTCCCTTTTTAGATAATTTATATAATGGTGGTTGAGCAAGATAAACATTTCCGTTTTCTATCAAAGGTCTCATATATCTAAAGAAAAATGTTAATAAAAGAGTTCTTATATGTGCACCGTCAACATCCGCATCTGCCATTATTATTACTTTTCCATATCTAATTTTTGTTATATCAAAATCTGATCCAATTCCTGCACCAACTGCAACTATAACAGGATTTAGTTTATCATTTCCATATATTTTGTCTGCTCTTGCCTTTTCAACATTAAGCATTTTTCCCCATAATGGAAGAATTGCTTGAAATCTTCTATCTCTTCCCTGTTTTGCGCTTCCACCTGCAGAATCTCCCTCTACTATGTAAACTTCACATTCTTCAGGAACTTTACTTGAACAATCTGCAAGTTTTCCAGGTAGTGTAGTTGTCTCTAAAGCTGATTTTCTTCTAACTAATTCTCTTGCTTTCCTTGCAGCTTCTCTAGCCTTGGCTGCACTAACACATTTTTCCAATATTGCTTTTGCAACATTTGGATTTTCTTCTAAAAATTCAGCTAATTTTTCATTCATTATTGATTGAACTATTCCAGCAACTTCGCTATTTCCAAGCTTTGTCTTTGTTTGTCCTTCAAATTGTGGTTCTCTTACTTTTACTGAGATTACAGCTGTAATACCTTCTCTTATGTCATCACCTGATAGGTTACTATCTTTTTCTTTTAAAATATTATGCGCTTTTGCATAATCATTGAATACTTTTGTTAAAGATCTTTTAAAACCTTCTAAGTGTGTACCACCTTCAACTGTGTTGATATTATTTACAAATGAATATATATTTTCACTATATGAAGTAGTATATTGTAATGCTATTTCAACAGGAAAATCCCCTTCTTTCTCCATATAAATAGGAGCTGGATGTAAAGTTTCTTTTCCTTGATTTAAGTACTGAACAAATGAATTTAGCCCTCCCTCAAATATAAAATCTGATATTCTAGGTGTCTCTTCTCTTTCATCTGTTAGTTTTATATGAAGTCCTTTTGTTAAAAATGCCATTTCTCTAAACCTTTTTTCTAATACTTCATATTCATATTCTGTTTTTTCAAAAATTGTATCATCAGCTAAAAATCTAACTGTTGTTCCAGTTTTGTCTGAATCTCCAATTTTAGTTAAAGATTGGATAACTTTGCCTCTTTCAAATTTCATCTGGTATATACCACCATCTCTTTGGATTGTAACTTCTGTCCATGTAGATAAGGCATTAACAACAGAAGCTCCAACACCATGAAGTCCTCCTGAAACTTTATATCCACTATCTCCTCCAAATTTACCTCCTGCATTTAGTTTAGTATAAACCGTTTCAGCAGCAGAAACTTTAGTTTTTGGATGAATATCTACAGGTATTCCTCTTCCATCATCTTCTACTCTAATAATGTTTCCTTTTTCAATAACTACATTAATATTTTTGCAATATCCTGCTAATGCTTCATCAACAGCATTGTCTACAATTTCATATACTAAATGATGTAAGCCTCTAACTGAAACACTACCTATGTACATTCCTGGTCTTTTTCTAACATGTTCTAGTCCTTCTAAAACCTGAATTTGCTCTGCATTGTACTCATGTTCAAACTTTTCCATTCTAATACCCCTTTTCTAATTTAGCATTTTCTATATAATAAACCGTATTATTTTTTTCTTCAACTATTATTTTATCTGTACATGTAATAAATACTTGGTTATTATCTATGGCCTTTGTCAAATTGTTTCTTCTATTTTCATCTAGTTCTGACATAAAATCATCTAATAATAATATTGGTTCTTCCCCTATTTCATCACATATTATATTTAATTCTGTTAATTTTAATGTAAGTACCGCCGTTCTTTGTTGTCCTTGAGAACCATATATATTAACTTTTTTATTATTTATATAGATATCAAAATCATCTCTATGAACGCCTATCGAAGTAAAACCTCTTCTTATATCAACTTCTCTATTATTTTTTAACATTTTATATAAATCTTCTTTAGTTGTTCCAGATGTTATATATTTTATAGAAATTTTTTCTTCGAGATTTCCACAATTTGTTATCTTATTGTGAATTTTTTCTATTTTTTCAGACATTTTTTGTATATATTTATTTCTATAAATATATATTTGAAAAGATAACTCAGCTAATCTTTCATCCCATATTTCTAACATATCTTTATCTTTGTTGTCAAATTTTATTTGCTTAAGATATGTGTTTCTTTGTTCTAATGTTTGTTTATATCTGTTTAATAAATGTAAATAATTTGGTTTTAATTGACTTATCATAATGTCAATAAATTTTCTTCTCTCATGTGGTCCACCTTTAATTATATTTATATTATCTGGATAAAATAAAACCAAATTAATTTTTCCAATAATATCACTTACTCTTTTTTGTTTTATTCCATTAATATAAAAAGTTTTTTTATCAGCTATTTCGTATGATATATTTCCTTCTCTATCTTTTGTTTGAAATTCTATTTCTACTCTTGCTCTATTTTTTCCAATTTTTATTAACTCGCTATCTTGTGATGTTTGAAATGATTTTCCTATAGCAGCAATGTAAATTGCTTCTAATATATTTGTTTTTCCTTGAGCATTATTACCATATATTAAATTAAAATCTTTTTTAAAATCTACTTCCAAATAATCATAATTTCTAAAGTTTTCTAATTTAACTTTTTTTATATACATATTATTCCTTCATTCTAATAGGTAATATCATATATTTGTATTCATCATTTTCTATTGGGCTTATTATACATGGTGAAATATTAGTTCCAAATTCTATATAAACTTCTTCATCGTCAATTACCTTTAATGCATCTAAGAAAAATCTAGGATTAAATCCTATTTCTAGATTTTTTCCTTCAGTTGTAACATATATTTCTTCTTTTGCATCTCCAGTTTGATTTGTGCACGAAATTACAACTTTACCTATTTCTATTGAAACTTTAACAGGATATTTTTTTTCTTTTTCTATTGATGAAGATGAAATTAAAATAATTCTTTCAAAACAATTTTGTATATTATTTTTATTAACTCTTATTCTTGTTTCCCATTGTGATGGAATTGCATTGTTATAATTTAAAAATTCACCATCTAATAATCTAGTAACAATTTTACAATTTTCCATTTCAAATAATGCTTGATTTTTTGAAATTCCAATTTTTATTGTATCAAATGAATCTAAAATTATTTTATTTATTTCATTTAATGTTTTTCCAGGAATTACTGCATGAAAATTATTTACACTATTATTTAATATATTAGTTTTTAAAGCTAATCTATATCCATCAACAGCTACAACATTTAATTTATTATCACTTACTTCAAATAAGCATCCCGTAAATATTGGTCTATTTTCTTCATTACTTACTGCAAATATTGTTTTTCTTATCATATTTTTAAGTAAGTTTTGTTCTATTTCTATTGAATTTTCTATATCAATTTTTGGTAATTCTGGAAATTCATCTGGATTCATAGTTGCTAATTTATATAAAGAGCCTTCACATTCAATTTCAAGTAAATTATTTTCATTAATAGATATTGTAATTTCTGTATCAGGTAATTTTCTTATTATTTCACTAAACATTGTTGCATTAACAACTGTATTTCCTTGTTGTTCTACATTACATTCTATAATATATTCTATTCCTATTTCTAAATCATAAGTTGTTAATTTAACTTCTTTATCATTTGTTTGAATTAGTATACCTTCTAATATAGGCATTGTTGTTTTAGAAGCAACTCCATTTATTACGGAATTAATGCCTTTAAGAAGTTTTTCTTTTTCACAAAGTATTTTCATTTTTTTAAAACTCCTTTTTTTATAATTTATATAAATATATATAGTAGTATTAGTATTAGAGCCTGTGGATTATGTGGAAAAGTATGTTTATTGTTTATATCCGCAAGAAAATTGTTGTTAATAACATTGTGTATAAAAAAATATTTTATCCACATTATTCAATTTTGAGTGTTGATAGTTTAGTTATTAACACAATTTTAACAAGTTTTAAACAGATAACTGTTGATATCTAACCTAGCTATTCCGTAGGCTTTATTTGATTTTATTCTATCAAAAACTATGTTCGTAAAACGTTTTTTTTGAAAAAGTTTATTTATTGTTTATATATCAAATTATTTTTTGTTTGTTATAATTGTTTTAACACTTTCCACAATTAGTTTTGTATTTGTGTTTTCTTTTATTTCTTTTTCAATTTTTGTACATGCATGCATTACTGTTGTGTGATCTCTTTTTCCAAATTC